>SKPR01000006.1 GCA_007119455.1 Candidatus Brevefilum sp.
CGTATTTCAATGAGATTCTTAACGAAGTTCAGCAGTGATGTTGGGTCGGAGATTTGACGCTGTACATTTCGCTCAGGAAAATTTTGGTTGACCGGCAGCCAGGGCTCTGCCTGTGAAAAACCAGCATGGATTTCACTCGTCCATTGCATCGGGGCCCGGCATCCATCTCGACCTTTATAGAAGGGCCAGAAGGTTTTCCCGACAGGGTCTTTGATATCTTCTTTCCCCCGGATGCGGATGTCACGAAGGCCAATTTCCTCACCATAATAAAGGAAAGGTGTGCCTTTGAGGGTCAGCAGCATAGCAGCGGCGACCTTGGCACGGCGATCATCTTCACCAAAACAGTAACGAGTGGCTGTGCGGGGCAAGTCATGGTTGCTGAGGAAATTATTAGGCCAGGCTTCTTCAGAGAGCGCACTGTACCATTTGACAGCCGAATCGAGAAAACGTTTTGGATGCCAGCGGTTGTTGGCAAACTCAAAATTGAATGTGGCGTGCAGCATATCATCCCCGCAGTAACTGGCACTTTGTTCAGGATCAGCAAGAAAGGTTTCTCCTACGGCATAGGTGTCTTTGCGGCGATCGAGGATTTCACGGATCTCTTGTAAGAGCGGGTACATTTCTGGTTGAGAAACATCATAAATATGTTCTTGTTTATCAAATCCTCGGATACCGAATTTTGTGGGGTTATCTCTAAACGCTGGGTCTTTAAAATAAGCATTGAATACATCCAGCCGAAAACCATCCACACCTTTTTTCAGCCAGAATCGGAAGACATCCAGCATGGCCTCACGCACCTGGGGATTCCGCCAGTTTACATCCGGTTGTTCCTTGTAGAACATATGGTAATAATACTGTCCCAGATGAGGGTCATATTCCCAGGCCGAACCGCCGAAAATGGATTGCCAGTTGTTGGGTGGATCACCGTTGGGCTTTGGGTCATGCCAGAGATACCAGTCATGATAGGGGTTATCCCTTGATTTTTTGGATTCAATGAACCAGGAGTGCTGGTCTGAGGTGTGATTGAGCACCAGATCAAGGATGATATGGAGGTCACGTTTCTTTGCTTCCTTGACAAGTTGCTCAAAATCCCTCATTGTGCCAAATTTCGGGTCAATATCCGTATAATCCGCCACATCATAACCGTAATCAACATCAGGCGATGGGTAAATGGGTGAAAGCCAGATGGCATTAACACCCAGGGCCTGGATGTAATCCAATTTGGACACAATCCCTGGCAGGTCACCAATGCCATCATTATTGGAGTCTGCATAAGACCGTGGGTAGATCTGGTAAATAATCCCGTCTCGCCACCACAGAAAATCCTTTTTCATTCAATCTCCCTTATTCAGTTATCTTTGTTAACTACTCAGCATGCAGGGGACGATAGGGCCCCAGCCTTCAGCAGCAGAACCGCCTGAGCAGTTACGATCTTAAATTGATTGTTCTCTAATTATAGATGATATTTTTGTCAGAAGCGTTTCCGTGGTCGCAAGTTGTATGGCTGAACAATGGGATAGACTAATAACCGTATCGTGATCACCCTTATTCATGTATCTCTTTTTTGCCGTATCAAAACCTAACATTTTACGGTTCGATAGCAATGGGTGTAACAGGTTCCTCGGACATTTTTGGGGCCGTGACCAGCGAAACAACCACCAGAACAGCAAAACTGAGTGGAATTGATACGATCCCAGGTTGATTGATGGGCATTGGGGCTGTGGCCGGATCCATTCCAAAACGCGCCCACATATCCGGGCTGAGCATGATCAATGTCACTGAGGTAATAATTCCCGTCAGGATGGATGCGATGATGCCTTTGGCTGTTGTTTTTTTCCAGAAGAGCATCATGACCAATGCGGGGAGATTGGCTGATGCCGCAACAGCGAAGGCCCACCCGACTAAGAATGAGACATTCATCTCACGAAAAGTGATGCCAAGGATCACACCTATGAAACCAACGACCACAGCCCCGAGTCGGCCGGCGTTAAGTTTGACCTTATCTGGTATATCTCTTTTTGTGAAGTTGTCCAAAAGGTCATGTGCGATCGCTCCAGAGGCTGCCATGATCAGGCCAGAAGTTGTTGCGAGGACTGTTGTAAAAGCGATGCCGGAAATCATGGCAAAGAGAATTTCACCGAAACTTCGGGCTAGAAACGGCGCACTCATATTGCTGGTTTCAGGATGAAGGGCACCACTGTTGATCGCACCGATGCCCATATACATCGTGAAAATGTAGAACAATCCAATACTGATGATCGCAATGATGGTGGATTTTCTGGCCGAATCAGGATCCGGAACGGTATAGTACCGGATTAATATGTGCGGAAGTGCCGCTGTTCCTAAGAACAGAGCCATCATCAGGGAAATGAAATTCAGGCGATTAAGTAATGTTGTGGTAACAGGCTCACCAGGTACTGGTTCCAAAGGGAACATCAGTCCCGGACGCATAAAGACTGACCCTGGTGTTGGTTCATGATAATAGACGGTGACTGCATCACCGGATGAGGAAGTAAAGGAGATATTCTTGGGCTGTAAAATGATCGTCTCAGAGTCCGACATGACACCCAGAATTCTCAAGGGATTAATTGAACCGGTTTCGGTGCCATATCGCTCTGAGATTCTCTCAATGCCACCGATCTGCCGTAAACGATTCTCTGCACTTTCAGGTGCGCCGTTTATGATGACATTTCCGTCAGGGCTCACTGCCTGAAACTGGGTTTCTACCAATTGGAAACCTTCCCCAGTTTGATCCAGTCGCCACCAATCCATAATTCGGAGGTTCGTGTTTCCATTGTGCTGTTCAAAGGACATCAATGCAAAGTTCTCAGATGAATGTTCAAACTCATGCGGTCTGCCTTTAATCTCGAAGGCATAGCTATTATCGTCATTGACGGTCACAGGCACCAGGTGTGAGACCTGGTAGAGTACCAGGTTCTCCTGACCAGTATGGCTATCAAAATTTGCATACCGGTCAACCACATACGCTCCCGGTAAATCGATAACCATCTGGTTATCTTGATAGGCAGCACTGATGGTCTGTTTTTGATAATTCAAAAGGTTATCTGTCCCCTCTTCATTCAATTGATTGGTGGTGGTGACTCCACGAAACAATACTGCTGCGGTGAGAATGCCAGCAAACAGGAGAAGTAACCCGCCGTTGAAAAATTGGACATAAGTTGTGGACGTCATGCCACCAACCGCAACGATCAGAATGACGGCTGAACCCACGATGATCACGCCCCAATAATGTGAGATACCCAATAATGGTTCTATCAACACACCTGCCCCGACCATTTGGGGAACAAGATAAAAAAGCGATATAACCAGAACGCTCAAACCGGCTGCTAAATGTATACCGCGGTGTTTGAATTTCTTGACCAGTGAGTCGGAGAAGGTAAAGGTTCCCATGCGTTTCATCGGTTCTGCGATCACAAACAACGCGATGATCCAGCCAGCTAGGAAACCGATTGAATAAAGAAAGCCATCAAAACCGAAAAACGCGATCAACCCGCAGATTCCCAGAAAGCTCGCGACGGATAAATAACTTCCAGCAAAAGCAATCCCATTGACTCCCCAGTTAATGGCATTATTGGCAACAAAGTAGCCACCAATGCCGCGTGCCCTGCGGCTTGTATAAGTTGAGATTGCCATAACAACACCGACGAAAACAATAAATATCAGGACGGTCATTCATGCCTCCTTTTCTAATTTCTCAGTACTTTGGTTTTATTTTCGTAACTTGGATGAATTGGGTAACCGGACCAGGGTATTATAAATGATGGCCATGATGATGGCGATAATGATCAAGCCCAATCCATAGGCAATTGCCAGATTCAGACCGAAAACGGTCTGATTACCCAGTGATCCTGGAAAAAACACACTCA
Source organism: Candidatus Brevefilum sp. (assembly GCA_007119455.1). Classification (GTDB taxonomy): domain Bacteria; phylum Chloroflexota; class Anaerolineae; order Anaerolineales; family Anaerolineaceae; genus Brevifilum. The sequence goes on from SKPR01000006.1 coordinate 3,888, forward strand.
AAGCAACAAATCCACCATAGATGAGTGAGTAGATGATGGTCAGTCGGATACCGATTTTGGATTTTCGTTTTTCAGATTCCAGAACTTCATTTTGACTTAGCTGGGGCATGTAAACCTCCTCTCTCCATGTTGTTATGTCTAGACATATTTTATAATTCTACACTACTTTTTATGATATTCTTGAATTAGTTTGTAAATTGATCGCATCTGAATTGATTTTTTTAGATAGCAGATGGATTTTGTGACATATCGAATATCCGCTGGTCTAATTAGAGCAAACAATGTGAATAAGGTTTAAGGCAGATAGTGATTTTTTTGATTTCGAGCTGATTTTGCTACACACATAAACCCATCAAAAATTAACCAGGATAATTATTTAATAGCATCATTGAATTAACCACAAAAATATAACTAACTCTTCTGTTTTCACTTGCACCTACCTTTAAATTGTGCTAAAATCACAGTTGAGTTGATAAGCTTTTAGCTTATTTTTCATACTCTTTGCGTTGAAAAGTGGGTGCACCCCACTTTTCTGTGTAAAGGGCACGTTGATTGATCTGGAGTAAGTGGAACCATGAAAAGTGAATTTACGCTGGCATTTAATGAAGTCGTCGAGGATCGACAGCTTTCCAAGGATGTGATTATGGAGGCGTTGGAATCTGCGATGGTGTCAGCCTATCGTAGAGCTGTGAACGCGTCAAATGCCCAACTTGTGGAAGCGAATGTGAATATGGACACGGGTGAAGTGGCTATCTTCGCTGAAAAAGAAGTTGTGGAGGACGTTCAAGACGAACGGACTGAAGTTCTTCTGGCTGAAGCTCAGGAAGTTAATCCAGAGGCTGAACTGGGTGAAATGGTGGTCGTTGAAACAACCCCAGAAGATTTTGGCCGGGTTGCTGCCCAAACAGCGCGCCAGGTAATTCAGCAACGTATCCGCGAAGCAGAACGTGAAATTCAATACGATTACTTTGAAAAGCAGGTTGGTGAGATCGTCAGTGGAATCGTCCAGGCGATCAGCGGTCGTGGTGCCACAATTGGACTGGATAAAAAAGCCGAAGGGCTGATGTTACGCAAGGATATGATCCCAAGAGAACGGCTGCGTGTTCATGACCGGATCCGTTGCTTGATCTATGAGGTCAAAGAAAGCAGCCGGGGTCCCCAAATTTATCTTTCCAGAGCACATCGGAAATTCTTGCGTCGCCTGCTTGAGAATGAGGTGCCTGAAATCTACCACGGTGTGGTTGAAATACGCTCAATCGCAAGAGAACCCGGACAGCGCGCGAAAGTGGCTGTATCAGCCACCCAGCAGGGTATTGACCCGGTTGGCGCTTGTGTGGGTGTGCGTGGTGTTCGTATCCAGGCAATTGTCCGCGAGCTCAGCGATGAAAAAATCGATGTGATTGAATGGAGCAACGATGCTTCAGCTTTTATAGCCAAGGCCATCAGCCCGGCTCGTGTTGTGGGTGTTTACCTCTCGGAATCGGAAGAAACGGGTAATACTGCAACGGTTGTCGTTCCGGAAGACCAGCTTTCTCTGGCAATTGGCAGGGATGGTCAAAACGCCCGCCTGGCAGCTAAACTGACCGGGTGGCGAATTGACATTAAGAGCCAGGTAGAAGCCGCCGGAGAGGCGCTGCTAAAACTTCAAGAGGATCCGAAATACGTCGAAATGGCTGAGCGAGAGGCAGAGGCCATGCAAAAAGTTGCCATCATGCTTGAGAAGAAAGCAGAAGGTCGCCCACTACCACCTGAGGATTATGACTTCATGGCCAGGTTCATCGATCGCGTTGAAAAACGTGTGGAAAAGAAACGCCGTGCAGAGGACCTCGAAGAAAAACGTCGCTATGAAGAAGCCTTGGCCACTGTTCCGGAATTAACCTTTGAAATTGACA
>SKPR01000206.1 GCA_007119455.1 Candidatus Brevefilum sp.
CATAAAGTATCAAATAATTTCAATTCTCTGACTCTGGCCAGTTCGTGCGGGTTACGGATATCCATTCCCAACAATCCGGGGCAGGTCACATCGCCATGCAAAGCCCGGAACCGCATATGAAATTCACTGGCAAGGTCATAACAGCGATATTTCTGCCCACGATCAATTTCCGAGATTCCTGCGGCCAGGCCAATCACCATCAAGGCGCCACTGACTGCCCCGCAAACCTGGCCGGTGTGCCCCATTCCTCCACCGAACGGGGTTGCCAGCTTAAGCGCGGTTGAAAGATCCAGCCCATACTGCTCCGCAAAAACAGATAGAACAGATTGGGAGCAATTATAATGCTGGGCAAAAATGGCTTTTGCCTGGAGGTCAACATTCATCTTTCACACCCTTTTTTCCCGCAGCTTTAACCTGAATGACCTCCACCCTGGATTTTCATCAGGCTCTCCACTGCCTCTCGGGTTGGCAACGAAGGCTGTGCACCACGTTTAGTGGCAGCCAGCGCACCAGCCGCCATGCCATAACGAACCGAATCGAGCAGGGGTTTACCCTCTGCCAGAGCTACAGCCAGAGCTCCGTTAAATGCATCACCTGCGGCAGTGGTGTCGACTGCGGTGATCTCATGGGCAGGCAGGTGCTGATTGATACCCTCGCCATTAATAACCCGGGCACCATTCGCACCCAAGGTTACCACCAGGTTTCGGACGCCCCAGGATAAGAGGGTCTGAATCGCCTGATCGAGATCTTTTTCACCGGCTAATAAAGCCAACTCATGCTCATTGGGCGTAAGGTAATCCACATTTGAAAGCAATGATTGCGGCAAGGGTTGAGCAGGGGCCGGGTTGAGCACGACCGGTATATCATAAGCCACTGCCAGATCAATGGCAGCTGAAACAACTGTAAGCGGACATTCTAATTGGAGCAAGAGCAGGTCGGTTTCACGCATCAGAGAGCGTGTATTGTTGATATCTTCAACCGAGACCTGATGGTTAGCCCCTGAGGCAACCACGATCAGGTTTTCGCCATCATCTGCAACGGCGATCATGGCGATCCCTGTTGGAGCTTTTGAATCTTTGATCACATGGGTTGTCTTAATTTTGTCCTCAACAAGAATCTGGATGAGGCTGTCACCAAAATCATCTTTACCAACCCGTCCCACCATGGTCACATTTCCGCCCATACGGGCAGCGGCTACCGCCTGGTTGGCCCCTTTCCCGCCAGGAAATGTTTCAAAGTCACCACCTAAAACCGTTTCTCCTGGTACAGGTGAATGGGGAACTCGCACAACCAGATCCATATTGATACTGCCAACAACAAGTATATTTGCCATTGATCCTTCTTTCATTCACTGATCGATCTTGAATAATTGGTCAAGGTCTTACTTAGCTCCGAGCGCTCTCCATCAAATCATATCACTTAATTACTGGCTATATGTTCGACTCGAGTAAAATGACTTATGGATCAGGTCTCAAGAGAAAAATATCAAGCCAATGTGTATAAGCAATGAGTCAATTTATTAATCATGATTCAGGAATACTATAGACCAGTCAGATGAGAATGATTATACCAAACAAGCCCAGAACAACCGATATTTCGCATGGAACATCCAGGGCAATTGCAAACTCATTTGTTACGAACCATATCAATTATTTATTCTCGTTAACCACCTCATCTTGCCCCCACCAACAGATTGGCGTGTTCCACTTTGCTCCAGTGGCTGCGCACCACCTTCTCCGTTTGCCTCCACCAACAGAAGTTGCGGGTTCCGCTTGGCTCCAGCTAAGGCATTTAATTCATCTTTTAAAATAGGTCTCAATGATTGGAGACGTCCAGGGTTCTCAGTTAAGATTTTTCTCCAACTTTGCAATCGCCCTGAACCTCTGCTTGATAAAGATGCAGGATGGTAGAATTAAAGATAATGAGGTATTCATCGATTTCACCCTTTAAGGATTCAGTTCAAAAAGCTTGCATGGAAAAGAATTCCAGAATTGGTGTCCTTTTACACTCACGCCCTTATCAAACTCATTCGTTCCAGCGAGCTGAAAAACGTGAAATAAACAAACATGAAGTTTTTCTCCCCTACCGGGAAGATCTTCAAAATTTTGGACCGAAAATATTAAAAAAGGAAACCAATGGCTCATAATCAAGAAGAAAACAAAGAACATCCTGACCTGCTGGCCAAGGCTCAAAAACCTTCAGCTGACGCGGTCGAAGCCCACGCTTACTACCGTGGTAAGATGGCGACCAATCCCAAATGCGCCATTCGTGGATTGGATGATTTTTCAATATGGTACACACCGGGCGTGGCTGAACCCTGCCGAGCAATCGCTGAATCCCCCGAACGGGTTTACGAATTAACCAATAAGGGAAACACCGTTGCGGTTATCAGTGACGGGTCACGCGTCCTCGGCCTGGGGAATATCGGTCCGGAAGCCAGCCTCCCGGTCATGGAAGGAAAGTGCCTTCTGTATAAGTATCTGGGCGGTGTGGACGCCATCCCGCTTGTGATCGCTGAAAACCAGCCAGATGATTTTGTTGAAACCGTTCTCCGGCTTCAGCCCGGCTTTGGTGGGATCAACCTCGAGGATATTGCCCAGCCCAAGTGTTTCCAGATCCTGGACCGTCTGACAGCAGAGGCCAGCATCCCGGTCTGGCATGATGATCAGCAGGGTACTGCAACCGTCACACTGGCTGGATTGATGAACGCGCTTAAGGTGGTCGGAAAATCAAAGGAAGATATTCGGATCGCTTTTATCGGTGCTGGTGCGGCAGGTGCAGCCTGCACCCGGTTGATTTTCGCCTGGGGCGTGGACCCCGCCCTATCTGTGGTCGTTGATGCGGCTGGAATATTAGGAAACCACCGTAAAGATTTGATTGAAGGGTCTCCTGCCTGGCAATTGAGCCGAATCACCAATGCCAAAGGCCGGGAGGGCGGCATCCCTGAAGCGATGAAAGGGGCAGATGTAGTGATCGCCTATTCCACCCCCGGCCCGGGCATCATCCTGCCCACCTGGATTAAAGCCATGGCCGATGATCCCATTGTCTTTGCATGTGCCAACCCAGTGCCGGAAATCTGGCCCTGGGAAGCCAAAGAAGCGGGTGCGTCCGTTGTAGCCACTGGCCGGTCGGATTTTCACAACCAGGTCAATAATGCGCTTACCTTTCCCGCGATTTTTCGCGGTGTGCTCGACGTAAGATCACGGGCGATCACCGATGAAATGTGTTTTGCGGCAGCAGAAGCCCTGGCTGGTTATATTGAAGATGAACTGGATAACGAACACATCCTGCCAGAGATGACTGAGATGGCTATTTATCCTCTGCAGGCTGCTGCTGTGGGGATGAAGGCTCAGTCCCTCGGACTTGCTCAAAAACAAATGACCCATGACCAGCTATTAGACCGGGCAATGGAATTGATCGGTGCAGCTCAGGCAGCAACAGATGTCCTGATGAATGAGAATTGCATTCCGCCTTTTCCGGAACTTTGAGGAGCAGCACACCAGATATTCGGAAAAATAAATCTGGCGATCCTTATCCGAAAGAGGATTAAATCACCACCAAGAAAAAATCAACTGAAATTAAATGTTTTGGAGGAAAAATGAATAAAGAAGAAAAAAATATGCGGAATCTGGGGTTAATCCTTCCAGCCGGGCTGTTAATTCTGATCGTCGTCATTGTCGTCGTTTTACTTGCAATGGGTTATGACCTCCCGGAATTTTTAGTCTTTTTCTTCATCGTTTTGGGACTTTTTCTGATCTATCAGACTGCCCGGCAGTTAATGGCGAGATTTCGCATCCAACGCGCACTCAACCTGATCAAAGGCGCCCAATCGAAAGCTGAAGCTGGAGAACCGATGGCAGCCTTAAAAATCTACAAAGACCTGCTCTTACAACTGCCGAGGGATGAATTTATGAAAACCCTCAATCGGATGAAAGATCTGTATCAGAATCAGGGTATGGACAAAGCTGTCGAGCAGGTAGATGCCATCAGAGCGGAATCTGAAGCATTCTTTGAAAAAACAAGTATGGCCAAACGAATCACGCTTAAAGACCGGCGCGAATGGCAGGCCAAGGCCATTGAATTAAGGAATATGATCCAAGCCTTACCTGTGGAAGAAGACCAGGATCTGGCCGATGTTCATTCTGAAGAATAAAGGAGCATTTTGATGCCAAAACCAAAATTGACCTTTTTCTGTGAACTCCCAACACAAGAACTCAATAAGCTATTCGATGGCCGGTTTGTGATTGATGACCTGAAAGACCTGAATGCCAGCTTGAGCCTGGGAATCATCGATCTTTCTGATGACCGAGCAGTCGTCGTCAAAAGATTGAACGAGGCGGGTGTGCCGGTCATTGCCTGGTTATTACTACCTGAAGAAGAAGGATACTGGTTCAATATCGATAATTTTAAGGAAGCTACAGCCCGTTATGTAGCCTTCAAAGCCTGGTCATCGAAACATAACCTTCAGTGGGATGCGATCGGCCTGGATATCGAGATTAACCTCAATGAACTCAGACTGATCATGGAAGATAAACCAGACCAGGATTTTATTAAGACCCTCTTCAAACGGTTCTTTGACAAACAGAGGGTGTTGCGATCCCAGCGCACATACCAGGCTCTTGTTGACCTGATTCGAGCTGATGGATATCGGGTTGAGAGTTATCATCTCCCGGTGATCATTGAAGAACGGCGAGCAAAGGGAACTATTTTGCAACGGCTCACAGGGCTGGTAGACCTTGAAACAGATCTTGAGGTTTTGATGCTTTACTCAAGTTTTCTAAGACCGGATGGCGCGGCCGTTCTTTGGAGTTATGCTCCAGATGCGGATTCCGTCGGGGTAGGCAGCACGGGTGGTGGTGTCGAAGTCGAAGGAGTCAACGATATAGAACCCCTGACCTGGGAAGAATTCTCACGGGATTTACGCTTGTGTGTAATGCGCGAAAAACCCATACATGTGTTCAGCCTTGAGGGTTGTGCCAGACAGGGTTTTCTCTCAAAGTTGAGCTCATTTAATTGGGACCAGCCAGTAACCGTGCCCGCTGAGGTTGCCCGGGTCAATTTATTCCGCACCCTGCTGGCAACACTACTCTGGATATTAGAACGTCCCTGGGTAATCTTGGTTGGCCTGGCAACGCTGATCGGTTTGGGTTTTCTAATTAAGCACAAACAAAAGAAATAGCCAAATGGCCAGGCGTATGACCGACCTAATGCCCGGTGGCAACGATGGCCTTTGGTTTATGATATCTTTGATCATGCATCCACCGAGGCACAACCGATGAGCCAGAAATTAACTTCAACAATCAATTTTCAATGAATTTTTCGATCTCACAGAATATGGAACATACGGGATTATGACAGCACAATCGTAAAGTCATTCGTTTGGATTACTCATTTGTACTCGTGATTTAATCGCCTCATCCACCGCTATGCACCGCCTTCTCCGTTTGCCCCCACCAACAGAAGGTGCGGGTTCCGCTTTGCTCCAGCGAAGGCTTTTAAAAATTTTAATATAAGGCAAATTTCCACCTAATGAGATATTGCGTTCAATAATTAATATTTTTTCCTCAACTTTACGATTGCCCTGGGGAAAATGACTCTGCTTTTATGGCCGATACATTATATTTATTTCCTCAGCAATCTAAAACAAATAAAAGGTAAACATCATGAAAGTAAACCAAAAACCATTCAACTATGATCAAGATTTTCTACAGGTTCGCAATTTTCTCTCTGGGACTTATCGTTTTTACCAACGCTCGGTCAATTGGCGCATTGAAC
>SKPR01000148.1 GCA_007119455.1 Candidatus Brevefilum sp.
AGAAAGTTTATATGATTGGCTACTACAATTAACGGCCCTTTATGCGGGAGTTTGTCCAACTCGCTGGCATCGATTTTGAGTAAGATATGCAGTAAAAACTTTAAAATATGATTGAAGAGGCATTCAAGCATTGATTTCACTCAAAAACCAGTTGTAGTTTTTGCGGCAATACTCGGATGTCAAGTTCCTGGCCAGCCTCACAGATTGTTTCACCATCGGCATGCACCGGCAATTTTCCCTTCAGGGCTGTAACCTGAATATTCTGAGTTGAGGGCATTTTAATGGCTGGATGATCTTTCTGAGTCCCCTTCATTACTTTGGGAAACAGTCCCAAAATCTGTAGCCTCGTCAGGTGGCCGGCAATACAAAGATTCAGCACCCCATCGTCCTGTAATGCGTCTGGAGCAAATAAGAAAGAACCGCCCATGCGGCATCCGTTCATAATCGAGACCATCAGACAAGGCTGTTCGATCACTTCATCGTCAATCTCAATCCTCAACAGCGGCTCTTTGTAATATAAAAAGATCGTTTTTAGCGCCGCAATAATATATCCCGCAATGCCGCCGATAAAAGGGGGGAGTTTGGCAGCTTCAAACCCGACCACGGTATCAAAACCAATCCCGACACCATTACCAAAAAAGCGGCCATCCGGGTAATCCCCCCCCGTGACCATGCCGATATCAATCAAACGGGATTGGCCATCCACCAATAATTTACAGGCTGATTCCAGATCCTGGGGAATACCCATGCCATAGGAAAAATCGTTCCCGCGACCGACCGGCAAAACGGCCAGATGTGATGTTAATTGACCCCCATTAGACGCCTGCATCAAACCATTGATCACTTCATTCACAGTGCCATCACCGCCGACAGCCACGACGGTGGCATACCCATTTGATCCGGCTTCATGCGCCAGTCCGATGGCTTGCCCGGGAAATTCGGTTAAAATCAGATCATAATCGACCCCAAATTGTGCGAAATAGGCTTCAATCTCAGGCAGCGCACTTTTAGCTGCACCTCGTCCGGCAGTTGGGTTTAGAATTACACAATGTTTAGGCAACGTCTACTCCTGTCATAATGATCACCATTAATAACCCTTAACACAAAAATAAGTTTCAAAATCACATCACTGGCATAATCTGAGCAAACTAAAGCTCACCCAGCTCATACAGCACCAATGCCGGCAATACCACCGCCGCAGTCTCCATGCGTAAAATACGGGCCCCCAAAGAGATGATGGCGCAGCCCTCCTTCTCTGCCAGCAGGATTTCTTCTTTAGCAAAGCCCCCTTCCGGGCCGATAAAAAGCGCAACCTTCTCGAACTGATTTTTTCTGATCAGATCACGAAGCGAATCTCCTTGAGCTTGAGCTTCTTCATAGGCAATCAGTCTTAAGTCATGTTGCTCCTTAGATTCAGCAAAACATGCCGCAAGTGGTTTTGGGGGGTTGAGTACTGGCAGCCTTCCCCTATGCGATTGCTCGGCAGCTTCCCGGATTATCCGCACCCAACGATCAAACTTGTTTCTGGATAAAGTTGTCTTTTTGACAATGGTGCGGGCTGAAACGAAGGGCAGAAAAGCGGACACACCGATCTCTGTCCCTTTTTGTAAAATCCATTCGACCTTTTCGCGATGGGTCAGGCCAAAGTATAAAGATAATCCGGTTTCCGGCTCTGCATCAGCAGAGTCGGTTGTCAGGATTTTTCCAGTCACCCTGGGGGAATCCCGATCAATGGAAAGGGAAACCTTGTAAATTGATCCGGAATTATCGAGCACAGCGACCACATCGTCATCTTTTAAACGCAACACATTGACGATTTGATGTGAGATATCAGAAGGAAATCTCACCTGATCTGAATTAATTTGAGCGGGGTCTAAAAAGAAATGATGCATAACACGGTATACTTACCTCAACTTAAATAACGGAGAGCTTCATGGAAAAAGTAGTCGATTACACAAAAACTAAAACCTTCAAATACCTCGATATGATTACGGTGGTGTTTGTACTCGTTCTGGTTCTCAGCAATATCGCTTCCTCAGCCAAGATCATCGATTGGGGCATCAGCCTGGGGCCGATCCCATTGAGTTTTGATGCTGGTACAATCCTGTTTCCGATCAGCTACATCATTGGTGACCTGATTACTGAGGTTTATGGCTATAAACCTGCCCGACGCATTATTTGGATCGGCTTTGGAGCTCTGGCCATGAGCGCGATCGTTTTTTGGGTTGTCCAGGTGCTCCCCGGTGAAGCCACCTGGGAGGCCATGGTTGGCCAGGAAACTTACGACCAGATCCTGGGCAGTATGAGCAATGGTGCCATCATCATCGCCAGCATGGCGGGTTATTTTGCCGGCTCATTTTCCAATGCCATTATGATGGCGGTCATGAAGGTCATGACCAAGGGCAGGATGCTCTGGTCACGCACCATCGGCAGCACCATTGTTGGGCAGGCCTTCGACACCTATGTCTTCATTTTTGTGGCTTCAGCCCTGGGGGTTTTTCCCTGGAGCCTGTTTTGGAGCCTGACCATCACCAATTATATCTTTAAAGTGGTCACGGAATCAGCTGTTACACCACTAACTTACCTGGCCGTCAATTCCCTCAAACGCCTGGAGGGTGTGGACATTTTTGACGACGATACCAACCTGTCGCCCTTCAAATTTGATTGAACATCACCCGCGTTTTCCCTCAATCACCACGGTGTATTCGCCCCGTGGTGTCTCTGTTTGCAACATCACTGATAATTCCTGCAACGACCCCCGGTAAACCGACTCAAACTTCTTTGTCAGGTCATTGGCAATTACAGCGGGTCGATCACCCAGCACGGCCAGGGCATCTTCCAGGAATGCGGTGATCCGATGTGGGCTTTCATAGTAGATTTGCGTATGGGGAGAGTCAGCATCCTCAGCTATAAATCGCTGACGGGCACCACTTTTTCTCGGTGGGAACCCCTTGAAGGTAAAACTATGCGCCGGTAATCCTGATAATGTCAATGCCATCACCACGGCTGATGGCCCTGGGATGGCTGTCACCGGGATATCGTGTTCAATTGCCGCCTTTACCAGCGAATAACCCGGGTCTGAGATACCCGGCGTCCCGGCGCTGGTGACAACAGCCACTGATTCACCATCCAGAAGCCTTTCCAGTAATTTTGGAACAACCTTTTTCTCATTAAAGGCATGATAACTCTTTTGCGGCTTGTGAATATCATAGTGGATAAGCAGAATTGAAGTTTTACGGGTGTCTTCACTGGCAATCAGATCCACTGAACGCAGCACCTCTAAAGCTCGCAAAGTGATATCTCCCAGATTGCCAATCGGCGTAGCCACCAGATAAAGCATTGGCTCAGATCTCTCCATTGAGATGGGCCCTGACCATCTGGATGGCTTGTTGCGTATTGACAAATTGCACCGCCTTCATCCCAAATTCTCGGGCTGCATTAATATTGACCACATAATCATCCAGCAAAAGCGAGGTTTCGGGCTCTGCGCCTAACCGATCAACAGCTAATTGAAAAATCGCCGGGTCGGGTTTGATCACACCTTCTTCAGCCGAAATGATGATCTCATCCACAAAATGATCGAGGTTATAGACATCTTCCATCACACGTCGAGTCTGATCGCCGGCATTGGAAAGAATGGCTGTCTGGTAATTTTTCTGAACTTCAGCCATAAATTTAACCATCCCTTTATTCAGGTGCCGCTTTGAAAATAATCGCTGCCTCACATGCTGAATCAACTGAGGTTTGATATGCCATTTCTCAGCCATCATCGTCCATAAGTGGTCTTCGGTAATACGTCCCAGACAGATATCCTTGACCAGCTGTGATTCATTGGGGTTTTCAAGCATCTCGATGATCTCAGGTTCATCACCGAAGCCCAGGATCTTTTTCCAGCGATTCAACCATTTTAAGGTCGGTGTTTTAATGATGACGCCCCCAAAATCAAAGAATACCGTTTTAATTGCCATAAACAACCAACATTTCACTATCAACAAATCAATAAATTCAAACAACTTGGTTAATTATATCAATGGATTGGCCCCGAAAATAATCAATTGACTCATTGCCAGCCATGATTATTCGTAACTTTGAAATCGCACGATCCCCAGCGTGGTGAAAACCAGGGCAAACAAAACCAAAACGCCAACGGCCGGAAGGACCTCCATAAGACCGGCACCACGCACCAGAAGATCTGTATAAGCCCGCATGGCCCATGTTGAGGGGAGGATCTGAACCACCTGTTGATAAAGCCTCGGTGTAATCTCCAGCGGATACCAGGCGCCGCCCAGGGCAGCAAGCCCCATTGCCAGGCCGACCACCACACTTCCAGCCTGCCCCCTTGTACGGACAAAGGTTGCCACCAGCATACCCAATCCAACCGTTGCCATGGCAAATGCCAGCGAAACAGCGATCAAGGCCAGGGGGTTTCGGCCCCAATTAACCCCGAAGAGCAGGATTCCCCCAATAAACAGAAGGGCCATCTGCACTAATCCCAGGGTGAGACGGGCGAGCAGTTTACCCCCAATGAGTGTAGCCCGAGAAGCTGGAGTGACCAGTAAACGGTGCATGGTCCCGCCCAACCGCTCAGAAGCAAACACTTCAGCTGCCCCTAATAAGGTTATTTGAACCCAGGTCACAATCTGGCCGGCCGAGGCCTGGTCAGCAGCCGTGGGTTGATTCTGGCGGAGCACTTCATCCACACCATTTCCAGACCAGATGACAATACCCTCTGCTGGCGGGTCTTCTGCCACTTGCAGTGAGGTATTAAACACATGATTGAAGAATTCCTGGGCTTCCTCTACATCATCCACCAGGTTAGCATCTCGGGCCTGTGAAACTCCTTGATCCGCGATCAGCGCCGCAGCGCCAATCCGGCTGATGGCTCCCCGCACATATTGATCGACGGCCTGGCTCGCTGTGGCTGCAGGCAGAATGTGTAAGTTGACGTGGGTTTGCTGACCTGCCATCAAATTTTGCGAGAAACCATCTGGAACTTCCAGGCCAAAGGCATTTTCAGGTAGGCTTTCCACGACCTCCGGAACCAGGTTGGTTTCGGCCAGAGCGTCTAACAAATTTTCAACCAGAGGTCCTCCGTCATAATCGACAACATAAATCCTTGTCCTGAATTCCTGAGGTTCATCATTTTCCCCCGTCATTCCCTCCAGTCCAGCGCCAACTGCAGCCGTAAAGGTTAATGGAAGCACCAGGAAAAACAACAGTGAAATGGGATAAGCAAACTCAAGAATAATTTCCAGTCGAATGAGTGCAATCAGTTTTCGAAACATCTTTTCTCCGGTCAGTTTAACTGTCGTCTGAAACCCCACGCAGCGATGACATAATAGAATACCGTTACCGCAAGCAATCCGCCCAGCATGGGAAGGATATCAACCAGTGATCTACCTGACTGCAGTTCACTGAAGATATCAATCCCCCAGGCATTGGGGGTCACCAGGCTGATCTGGCGGACAATTTCAGGTAAATTCATCCGTGGGAAAAAACTTCCGGATACGGCTGCAGCAATCAGGGTGAAAGAAGTCCCGATCACAGTCACCTGCCCGGCTGTCTTGGCCCAGGCTGAGATCATCGCACCTACCCCTGAAGCAGACAGTACCAGCATAAAGATTGTGATGATTACTCCAATGGGATCTCCCCAGTATGCACCAATCAGGCTTGTCGCGCCCCACAGAACCAGCACCTGGAGCAGACC
>SKPR01000049.1 GCA_007119455.1 Candidatus Brevefilum sp.
CCATAATCGACAGAGCACCGGCTTCAATTGCAGCCTCATAAGGCGGCAAATGGATTTCCCGCAGGGTCGCTTCGTCCACCTGCAGGTCACCCTGATCAATCTCCCAATTGGGTTGAGGTGAACTGCCCCAAGCCGTGCCACCGTCGCCCACGAAGTGCTTGGGGGTCCCCAACACCGTCAGCGGGTCAGAAAGATCTGTGCCTTGCATACCTTCCAGAAAAGCAACGCTCAATTCCGTCACCAGGTCTGTATTCTCACTGTAAATTTCATAAGTACGTCCCCAGCGAATATCCTGACCAACCGCAAGAACTGGCGCATAATTCCAATAGATGTTAGTGGCGGCCATCTCCAGGGCTGTCACCCGGGCGATTTCCCGCACCAGCTCAGGGTCCCTGGATGCGCCCAGGCCAATGTTATGGGGAAAGATCACCGCACCCCTCAGGTTGCTGTGACCATGCACCGCATCAACACCATAAATGATTGGAATGCCTAAGGGGGTGTCCAGCGCGGCTTCCTGGTAGGCATCGACCATTTCAACCCATCCTTCGGGCGTGTTTTCACTTGGGGTACCGCCACCACCGCTCAGCACACCGCCAATGAAGTATTGATAGACGGAATCAGGGGTGATGCTGCCCTTCTCAATCAAGGTCATCTGGCCGATCTTCTCCGCCAATGACATGCGTGCCAATAAATCCTCTGCCCTGGCTTCCGATGAAAGCTCGGGGTTGAGGTAAACCAGCTCATCAACTTCATCGACTTCAGGTGGATCGACAACCTCTTCAGTTCCAACAATTTCTGTCACATCGGGTATGTCAATCACCTCAGCGGCTGGCTGGCAGGCGGAGAGAAAGAGAAGTAGCAATAAAACAAACGTAAATATTTTTTTCATAACCTCACTCAAATTGTAGTAACGTAATCGTATACCCCGGTATCAATAATTCATCCAGGGTTTCAGCAGCCGGGAGGGGCAATGTATGGAGCAGATCTACCTCATCAAACCGAAAAGCGGATACCGGTGTATAGTTTTTATCCTCGATCTGGATCCGTCTGGTCACATCTGCTGCTCCCAGATTCACCAGAATAATGGTCAATCCGCCCTCCGGGTCGGTGGACGCATAAACACTCAGGTCAGGGTGGTCGCAGACCGAGTGGACCGATGTATCCCCGAATAACCGGTAGATTTTGTATACATAATAGGTCGGCCGGGGAGCAGATCGGGCGAACAATCCATATCCGCCAATACTGACCTGACTCTGCAGGGAAAAATAATTAACGATAGCAACCTGGTTTTTGATCATCCGGCCCAGGGAATCCGCCCACCAGATGGCATTCATAAACGAATCCGGTGTCGCTTCGCCGCCAAGGGAGTTGGACCAGTGGGAATTGACTTCGGTAACAGCAATCGGCAGGTCCTCACCAGTCGTTTCCAGGATCAGACCACGTAGATATGGGATAATCGCGTCCCATTCCTGAGAGGCAGCCATCAGTTCATCAACACTGGCTGTACCCCCAACAAATGTCTGTGGAAAGGGATAGCGGTGAATCGAAACGATATCAACAAGGTCGCCATTGGCTTTTAGAAATTCCGTCATCCAATCCAGGCCAAAAGGGTCTTTAGGTGTTCTGTCATAATCTGCAGCAAATTGATGGAGTTCCGGTCCGATCAGCAGGATCGATTCATCCACAGCCCTCATCGCCTCAGCAATGGCTCGCCAATCCTGGTTGAATTGTTCAACCCCATACTCTGGATCTCCGCGTCCTGTCGCGTACAGGGTCGGTTCATTACCGATACCCCAATAACGAATGTCATAATCATTGTCAATGTTGGCATACTGTACCAATGCAGCAGCCTTTTCAGGCGAACCCCCAAGCAAACGCACATTCAGGCTGACCTCGCTCCCCATCTGTCGGGCCAGCATCACAAACTGGTCGATATGATAGGGTCGCAAGTCGTTCTCATCCCCCCATTCACCGCCCGGGAAGCGGATCATGGTAATGCCGGCTTCCTGGGCCAGGGGCAAGGTTATATCGGTGATAACCGCCCAGGGGCCGTGATTGACCCCATAAACCAGGGGGTTGATGGATGAGATTATCTCATCCGGTGCAACCAGGCAGGTGTTCGCCGGGGCTATCGGTAAAATACGTGTATCTGCCCTCGAGTTTACGCCTGAAAGGCAACCCGGTAGCAGGCTGGCCCCAAATACCAGCGCGATAACCCAGAGTGGCACACCACGACGTAAGTTCAGCATTTCGAAAAGGTCCCTCAGTAAAAATTTATTTTTCCACGCCCGTGATGACCACACCCTGCATGAAGATGCGTTGGGCAAAGAAGAAAATAATCACCGGAATGACCGCTGTGAGCAATGATGCAGCCTGAATTAAATTTGTCTGCGCACCATACAAATTATTAAACGCTGTCAAACCAACCGTGATCGGGAATTTTTCAGGGTTGCCTGCCAGGTAAATCAAAGGTCCAAAAAAGTCGTTCCAGGCCCAGAAAAAATGGAACAGGGCAACGGCCGTTAATGCTGGCACCGATTGGGGCAGGATAATTGAAAAGAAGATCCGAATGGGATTGGCGCCATCCATCATGGCGGCTTCATCCAGGTCTTTTGGAATCGACATGATAAACTGCCGGATCAAGAACACATTGGTTCCCCAAGAGAAAAAGGCCGGCACGATCAATGGCAGCCAGGTACCCACCCAACCGATTTGAAGGAACACAAAATAGGTGGGGATCAAAGTCACCGCCCCCGGCAGAATCACGGTCGAGAGCATCAACATAAAGAGGATGTTCTTGCCAGGGATGCGGAAGCGCGCAAAGCCATAAGCAACCAGGGCGGATGAAAAGACCGCACCAAAGGTGGTGATGCCGGCATACCGGAGCGTGTTCCACAATAAACGCGGGAAGTTGATTGTATCCCAGGCTCTTCTGAAATTATCCCATTGCGCGTCCCATTCCCAGGCGCGCTCCAGCGAACGCCATGACCCCTCCCAGGTGATCAGCCCGGCTTCCGGGTTATCCGGATCAATGAACTGGCTTTCCTGCCGGCCTCTAACAGCCAGGCCTAAGCGATCCATTCTGTCATTGATTGGGACTTCATAAATATCATAAGTCTCACCCTCGTACTCAAAAGTCGCCGGGCTAGCCGGCCACAATGGGGCGCCGACAAAGCCAAACTGGGCTTGGGACTTGATAGCGGTCACAATGCCATATCCCATCGGAAGAAGAAAAACGGCTAAGATAGCGAGGGTGAGCCCGGTAATCAGGATAGCGGAAAATCGATCCCTTATTTTTTTAGGTACTGGATTTCGTTTCGGTAATTTTTTTGATGTCATGCTTCCTCCCCCGCTGCATAATGAACCCAATATTTTGCCGTGCCAAATAAAATGATCGTGATAATAAGCGCAACGATAAACATCAGCCAGGCCAGGGTGGCGCCATAGCCCATGTTCAAGAATGCGAAGGACTGCTTATAGAAGTACACCATGTAAAAGCGTGTTCTCCCTCCAGGAAAACCACTACCACCTGTTAGCACAAAAGGCGCCAAAAAATACTGCAATGAGCCGATCACGCCCAGTACAAGCTGGTAAAAAATAACCGGTGTGATCATGGGAACGGTGATCTTAAACAACTGCTGGAGAAAGTTCGCACCGTCAATTTCTGCTGCCTCATAAAGTTCAGTAGGCACACCTTGCAAGGAGGCGAGAAAGATGATCATCGCATTGCCCACACCCCACAAGCCAAACATCGTATACGCAAAATAAACCAGTTGCGGGTCGGCCAACCAGCGGATGCCCTGTAAACCGGTCGCCTGGATGCCGGTCAACCTTTCAATGAAAATATTAATCCAACCCGTATGTTCATTCAAGACGCCATTCCAAATCAGCACCGTGGCAACCAGCGGGATCATAGAAGGCATGTAGAATAGCGTTCGGAACAGTGACTTCCCAATGACACGTTTAGAATTCAGCAATAACGCCAGGAATAAGGCAAACCCCAAGCCAATCGGCAAGGATATGGCCGCAAAATGTATGGTCCGGCTGAAAGAAAGCAAGACCTCTGAGTCTGTGACGATTGCCCGGATCCAATTCGCGAATCCAATATACACCGTAGCCTCAGGGACGGCAGGATTATAACGCAATAGGGAAAAGCCAAAGGAGGCAATCATGGGCAGAAAATAAAATAGCATGAACCCAATCATCCAGGGGCTGAGAAAAAACAGGCCCCAACGGGTTTCCTTTTTCTGCAAACGGGTCCTCTTTTGCTTCCCTTTTTTACGCCCAAACTTCAAACGTCCATTCAAGGAATCTCTTATATCATGAGCTGTCATGTTATCACCATTTAATTCCTTCAGCCTGGGCAAAAGGACCCAGGCTGAAGGCTAAAGACTTAATCTTGGTTAGGGTAAGTTCGCCGAAAAGATCGTCTGCAAAGTTTCCCGCAAATTGTCAAGTTCCGCATCAACATCAAGGCCGGGCGTATTTGATAATGTGGTCCAGACTTCGTTGTATGCGTCTTCTGCTTCGAGGAAGCCAGGCATCCAGCTTTCGTGGTTGGGGTCATCAGCATATGATTGACCATCTACAACCACATCCCAATTTAGATTCCTATCCGGGTAGGCGTATTCCCAATCCTCTTGCAGGGAGAGGCGAGCAGGGATACCACCGTAGATCGCGAGCAATCTGGGAGCAACTTCTTCGCTGAGCAAATAAGTCAGCACTTCAAAAGCGGCTTCGGGATTGGCGCTGCCCCTGGGGATACTGAAGGTGTCGGCATGCATCTTCGCAGTGACCGTTCCCTCATAGGAAGGGGTTGCAGCAAAATCGAAGTCAAAGGTGACCTCACCTAAGGCCCAATCAGCAATGTACCAGGTGTGGATGTGGATCATACCCATATTGCCGGACCCAAAAGGATTCCAGGTCAGCCATTCAGCACCGCCGTAGATGCCGTTGGGGATAAACCAGTCATTCCACCAGCCGTCATAGGTCCAATTCCAGGCATCGCGCCAGTGATCAGGGATTTGAGCGGTTACGCCGTCATCAGCGAGGAAGGAGCCTTCGCCAAACATGGTGGCGACACCGCGGGCATCCGTAAACTGGTTCAACCAGCCAAACTGAACGATGTTGTCAGGGTCAAATTCATCCATGGTGGCGTCATTACCGTTGGCGTCAACCGTCAGGATCATAGCAACCTCTTGAAGCGTGTCGATGTTCCATTCCACTGTGGTGCCATCCGGCCAGACATAGGGCTCACCATAAGCAGCAGGTGGATAGTTCAGCTCAGCCTCATCGAACAGGTCTAAGTTGTAAAGCACAAATGAGGGAAAGATGCCGAAGGGAATACCCAACTGGCCAATTTCCTCAACCCTCAAGAATTCGACCATCACGGGGTCAAAAGCGTCCAAGTCGTAATCAAATTGCTCAATAAATGGCTCAAGATCCAACCAGGTGCCTCTGAAGCTGTCACGGCCGCGAATGCCGACCGGGCCAACGATATCGGGGGCATTGCCGGCAGCAATCTGGGTGGCCAGGGTGTCGTAGGCAACTTCATTGTCAACAATTTCCAGGACCAGTTCGATCCTGTCCTGTGAGGCATTGAAATCAGACACAACGGCCTGCTGGGGTTCAAAGGTACCCTCATCGGAACCAGCGCCCAGACCCACAAACCAGCGCACGCGAACCCTATCCGTTGGCTCTTCCACCACAGGCTCTTCCACCTCGGGCTCTTCTACCTCGGGTTCTTCCACCGGGTCAATCACAACCGGCTCATCAAGGGCCGGATCGTCGGGTGGCGGTACATTGGCCGGTTGGCAGGCTGCCAGGAGCATGCTGAAGGCGATCACAAAACTCAGGATAAACATCAATCTTTTTTTCATCACTTTTCTCCTTCGAGAATTAATATTTGGTTGACTCAGAATTGATTATTCTTCATCATTGGACAAATAAAACTTAAAAACAAACTTGGGCTCAATCTTGTTTTCTCCTCTAACACCTCCTTTGATCCTTCATAATCTGCTGTTAACATAAGCGGTTAAGAAAGCGAAATGACTGCGTTTTTGAATCCAGCTATTTTGGAATCGCTCCCATTTTATTGGGAAATTGAGTGTGTGCTCACCAAAATATCTACTGGTTTCTTACAACGTCAACGTGTTTTTCCGCTCTGGAATCGATTCCGATTTGCCATTCCTATCAAATGGCACAGGAGCATGGCAAATTTACTCGTTGGGAACGGTTCCAATTCCATCATACAGGAATTCAGGAAATTTGTCAATCCTTTTTCAGGTTTCTATTAACGATGTTAACATACTTGTGCAAAAATCTGAATACTCACTGCCTGATACCATCAATTTAATCTTACAAATTCATCATATGCCTGCTGTTTGAATCATGCGCAAGTTAAATCTGTCTTCTATTTTCTTTTGACAATTAAGCCCAGATCGTGTAAGATGTAATTGCCCCAACGGGCATTGTGTGCTCACCCTCGGATAAAAAACTGGTTTCCCGTCTAATATGACGTCATTTTCCGCGTATAATGGAATTTTGATGGATAAGGACGCGCGATAAAATTGAACACGATGACAACGATTAAAGAAATTGCAAAGTTGGCCGGGGTTTCCAGATCAACGGTTTCCCGGGTGATTAACAACGACCCCAATGTCAACCACCGAACCCGGGAAAAAGTCCAATCAATTATTGATGAGCTGGATTATCAACCCAACCCGGTAGCCCGCAGCTTAATGGGGGGACGCAGCCGGGTCATTGGCCTGGTAATCCCGATGGTTTTCAGCAACCTTTTTACAGATCCTTTTTTCAGCCTGCTCGCCCAGGGGATTTCCTCAACCTGTACCACAAATAATTACACCCTCATGCTCTGGCTGATCGAACCCGATTATGAAAAACGCGCCAACAGCAATATCCTTAGAAATCGATTGATTGACGGTATCATCGTTGCCTCAAATATGATTGATGATCCCCTGATCGAAGGCCTGGTCACCCGAAAGGTGCCTATCGTGCAAATTGGCCGTAATAATTGCCCCGAGGTCAGCAGTGTGGATGCTGATAACATCCATGGTTCCGCCATGGCCGTCCGGCACCTGGTGAACATCGGTAGAAAAAAACTGGCCACCATCACCGGCCAGATGGATCGTTACAGCGGTCGAGATCGCCTGGTAGGATTTAAACGAGGCTTACAGGAAAACGACCTCCCGATCCTTGATGAACGCATCGCCTTTGGTGACTTTACTGAGGATGGTGGTTATCTTCAAACCAAAGTTCTCCTCCAACGCACCACCTTCGACGGCCTCTATGTGGCCAGCGACATGATGAGCTTTGGCGCCATCCGTGCCTTGCAGGAAGCTGGTTTACGAATCCCTGACGATGTGGCCCTGGTCAGTTTCGATGATATCCCGGCTTCAGCTCGCTACCAACCACCGCTGACCACCATCCGGCAGCCGATCCACCAGATCGGGTCAATCGCCGCCCAAACCCTGATCGACCAGCTTGAGAGCAACGATACGGCCACCCCCCGCAGGATCATCCTGCCCACAGAACTGATCATCCGTAAGACAACGTTACAACCCGTTCTCAGCGGCTGACTGTTTCGATCGCAGGGAAAATAATTGGGGGAAAAGAAATGAATACGCTTCTGATGGTATTCACAACTGTGATATGCTAAAATTTAGTTATGACAAATGAAACCAGAACTGTCAGGCCTTCTCCCATCGCGGGCACCTGGTACAGCGATAATCCCAGGCAGCTTCGGGATACTGTAGATGGCTATCTTGAAAAAGCAGACATCCCGAGCCTTCCAGGGGAGGTGGTGGCCCTTGTCGCACCTCATGCCGGTTACCGGTATTCCGGTACGGTGGCCGGACATGCATTCAAGACGGTTAAAGGAAAGTCTTTCCCTCACGTCATCGTCATTTCACCCATGCACCAATATCACCACCAACCGATATTAACCAGTGCCCATCGCGCCTATCAAACACCACTGGGCGAGGTGCCTCTGGCGGATGAAATGATGACCAAAATCAGTAACAGACTCAGACAAAAGATCGACCAACCGCTGAGCCCGGTAGCCAATGACCAGGAACATTCCCTGGAGATCGAATTACCCTTTCTCCAGCAAGCCCTGCAAGGGCGTTTTGAACTGATCCCGATTATGCTGCGTGACCAATCTCGCCAGGTCGCAAGAGCTTTGGGCGAGGTGCTGGCAGACACCATCAGGGGTAAGGATGCACTGATCGTCGCCAGCAGCGATCTCTCACACTTTTATTCTGAATCAGAAGCCAACCAGCTTGATAACCACGTCCTGAACGCCCTGATGGATTTTTCGCCCGAAGTTTTATTCGACCTCAAAGACCAGGGCATCGGCCAGGCCTGCGGGTTGGCTGCGATTGCCACAGCTTTATGGGCATCAAGGGCTGTGGGTGCCGACCAGGTAACCCTCCTCAGCTACGACACATCGGCCTCGTCAACGGGCGATAGCTCCTCTGTAGTGGGATATGCCGCTGCAGCTGTGACACGTCCGGGCTGATTCGTCTTCAAAACATCGTCCACCCTCATGTTTCCAAGTTTATCAAAGACCCCCCTTTTAACATTCACCATCCTGGTGATCTTTGCCCTGGTCGGCTGCCGGGGCACACCAACGCCTGAACCCCAGGCCATCACCCCGTCTCCCACCCGGACACCAACCCCGACTGTGACCCTCACGCCCACACCGACTGAAACACGCACCCTGGCCTTCACCATCACACCACGGCCGTCATACACGCCCACCATCACACCAACCCCCTTACGTACCCTGAGCCCCACGCCCTCAGCGACCACGGCGCCACCCCGTCCGGCCCAATTATTCGGTTATGAGGATGTCTTCGGTACGACGGTGGATTGGTCCTATGCTTATGTGACAGAAATTGGCTACAGCCGCCTGGATGAAGTCAATCGGCTCTGGGCTTTTATGGCTTTTCAACTTCTTGACCGGGGGATTCACCAACGCAATTTTAATTTTCTGGGCGATACCATCACGATTTATTATCTGAATGTTGCCCGTGAATTCAACGGACAAGTATTCCCCATGCAGTTGGTGTTGGGGGGGACGCCTGGTGCCAATGTGCCAATCTCGGAAATTCCAGCCGGGGGGACAGCCTACCTCCAGGTCCAGGTACGGGATCAGACCAACCCGTTTTCTCCGCAATCTATTCGCCGTGAAGCCCATGCGGCCTTTGCCCGGGAAGACGATCATTATCCGCTGATTTTTATTCGGGATCTTCAGGCGCTACTTCCGGATCTACCCGATGAAGTTATTTTGCTGGCAGAGCACCCCATCCTCCTCCCGCGCGATAACTGGCCGCAGATCAAGCTGGACATGCGCCGGGTCAGTTACCTGGCTGCGCGCCATCAGCCCTTTTTTGAGATTGATGCTTATGACCGACTGGCTGATCAAAGCCCCTTTGCCTACGCCTTAAGGGATTACCTGCTCGATGGTGAAACCATCCCGGATGGGTATTATGCCTTCAGCAGCCGGACTCTGATCATCGTCACAGGCGAGTAAGTAATTTCAAGCCAGCGCGTCCAGCCACTTTTGAGCCACTTTCCGGTTGCGGTTTTCCAGAATCCCCCGAGCTTTCTGTAGATTTTCACGGATAACGGATAAATCCCAATTTCTGGTTTTGATCGTGTCCTTTACAGCGTCCAATGTGTCCTGGGTGAGCCGGGTCTGTGAGAGGATGTCCACCAGGCGCCATTCGCTATGGGCCTTTCGGATCTCGTCAATGGTTAATGCCTCAAGCTGCGCCAGGGCGGCTTCCATGATCACCTTACCCTGCTGGGGATCCTTGCTTTCGACATAGATCCGGTTGATGGGTTCCGTACCTGAGGCACGCACCCGCAATTGGTAACGGTCATCACCCGTCTTATCCACCAGCTGCATTTCTGCCACTTCATAACGGATACCCCCCAAAAAAGCGATTCCCATCCCAGCCACCTGGGGTTCGTCTGTTTGTTGAGGCAGATCAAGGTAATAATTGATGAACGCCTCCTTGGCCTCCAGCGGCGCATCCACATCTTCACGCCCGGTATGGGAAGTTTCGTCGTCTGGCGAGCAGCCGTATGATTCCCATAGACCATCCATACTGACCGTATCCTGCCAGATTTCAGCGATGGAGTGCAGGGGTTTCTCGTCCCGGGTGCCGAAATAAGCCAGCATATCCATGATAAGCAGGTTGGCCCAGGGGCCGTCTTTATCGGTGATATGGCCGCGCGTCGTCAACCCGGATGATTCCTCTCCACCGATGAGGATGCGGTCACGCCAGTTATCAGGTAGCTCTTTCTCCCCCTGGTAGGCGCGATCCATCCGGCGAATTTCCTCAATGTACTTGATCCCGACCGGCACCAGGAAAGCGTTTTCCAGGATGCGATCCTGAGGTTCGCCAATCTGGATGTGGTAGAAAGGATGGCTCACGTATAAAGGCAGGGCGCCTTCAGCCGGTTTGTAATCCTCGTTTTCAGGGATCTTACCCGCCAGCACTTCGATCAGCGGCGATCCGGTCTGGGTGGCAATCACCCGTCCTTGCAAGCCGCGCTCAATGCCCAAGTAACGGATGAGCATCGGCAAAATCTGATTCGGCCGGAAATACACCCCGCCCTTATCAACAATCCCGAACCGGTCGCCATCGGTGTCCATACCCATGCCCAGGTGAGCATCTGTTTCAGTGACTTTTTCTTTGAGCGGGTTGATGAAGGGTTCCTCCGGGTTGGCGTAATCCAGGCCGGTTAATTCCGGATCGCGCTCGGCATGTATCACGGTATATCGCACCCCGGCTTCCCCGATCAGGCGGGTCAGATAGCCCCGCCCAGAACCATGGAATTCATCAACCACGACCATCTTATCCCCAAAATATTCACGGATGCGGTCAAAATCAACGGGAATACGGGCATTTCCCTGGCCGTTATTCTTTAGCCAGGTCACATAATCGTCCAGAGGATCAAATCCACACAGACGATCCTGTTTTTGACCGGATTCAATCGAGATCGTACGGGCACTGGCATCCACCAGTTGAAGCTCGTTGATATGGAAGGAAAGGTAATCGGTCAGATTGGAGGGTGCCGGGTAGCCCAGCCGCGGGTTGAACTTGATGCCCTGCCATTCCGGGGGGTTATGGCTGGCAGTGCAGATCAGCAGACCGGCAACTTCATCGGCGGGCAGATGATCGGTTAGATAATAAACAAGTGCCGGCGTGGGGACATCTCGGTTGGCAAATTCGACCTGGAAGCCGTTTGCCAGGCAGACCTCCGCCGCCCAGGTGGCCACGCGGTCAGCATTACGCCGGGTATCGTAGCCGATGACCACCTTCTTACCGGCCAGGTTCTCCCGTCCAACAAAATCGGGCACATCAATGTCATTCAAAAAATCGCAGATGGCCTGGACGACACCCCTGGCCCTGTTTTCTGTGAAATCCTCTCCCCAGCGACCACGTACACCGGACGTCCCAAAGCGCAGGTATTTGCGGTCATAGATCATACGTAATAATCCTAATTCATGCTCATCACCCAGCAATAATGGCTCCTGGGTGCGCAGCCTGAAGCCGTATAAACGTTCGTAGATATTACCGATTTGCACCACTCTGAAGGGCATAAAACGGTGAGGGTCCTGCTCGTAATCCAAACTGTCCAGAAGCGGGATGATCTCCTG
The DNA here is from genome assembly GCA_007119455.1 of Candidatus Brevefilum sp. Taxonomy (GTDB): domain Bacteria; phylum Chloroflexota; class Anaerolineae; order Anaerolineales; family Anaerolineaceae; genus Brevifilum. The sequence goes on from SKPR01000049.1 coordinate 11,696, forward strand.
TTCGATATCCACTCGCAGGGATTCAAACACCGGCGCAGCCAGGTATTGGCGTGCCAGGCTGATGGCCTTCTGGCGCAATTTACCCGTGGAAGGAATGTAGACCTCATCAATCATCTTCCGCTGCTCGCGTCCAGATTCATCCTTTGGTTTGAATTGTTCCAGGCGATATTGGGTTCCCGTGGCAATCAGGGTTAATAACAGGCTGAAAATCCGGGATGAATCGACCTGGTTCCTGGCAATTGCCTCATGATTGCGGAGGTAAGCATCATCCAATACCGATAAATAAGCCTCCATTGCCAGGACGGCCAGATCCCATTCAGCCTCTGTCGCAGCCGTAACCAGGTTGCGATTGAGCTGGTTGAAAACCACCCCAAATTGGGAAATATCGAGGTCGTCAAAGGTTCGTTTAAAGGCTTTCATGGGCTACTCCTTATTTTTTTTATCAGGCATGTTTGATTCTACCGTACGGACTACGCAAACCAGGTGTGGCTTCCTCAGCTTCTGCGCTCAATTAAACCACCCCGGGTCACATTCAAGACCTCAAGCGGCTGACCTGGTGGCGTCCCGGTTGCTTTTTGCACTGCCTCACAAAGCGCAAAGGCTTTTTCAGCGAGTTCACGCTCTGAATGCCGATTATCGGCTTCCAGCATCAGGCGCACTTTTGGTTCCGTACCAGAATAGCGCAGGTTGAGCCGGGTCAACCCTTCCAGCTCAGCGGTGATGGCTTGCTTCTGCGCATTTACCATCTCGAGCGTATCCAGATCGATTTTTTCAGCCACGTTGGCCGAAGCAATCACCTGGGGATACTTATGGATGCCCTCAGCCAGGGCTGCCAGAGTCTGCTCGCCACTATCCAGAAAAGCTCGAATCAGGTAGATGGCCGAACGCAACCCATCGCCGGTCGCGTGGGTTTCATCCATCAGGATGATATGGCCGGATTGTTCACCGCCCAAACCGATCTGACCAGGCACATGTCCCGCATCCATCAAATTTTGCAGTTCTGCCATGACATATTTATCACCGACCTGCGTCTCGATAAAGTTGATCCCCTGTTCCTCGAAAAACCGAACCAGGGCGCCGTTCCGCATATTGGTGCTGACGACCGTATCCGCCAGCAGTCTGCCCTGAGATTTAAGATAACGGCCAAGGATGGCCAGCATATGATCGCCATCCACCAGGTGACCGGCTTCGTCGACAAAGATGACCCGGTCTGCGTCACCATCGAATACCACCCCGAAATTGGCTTCGTATTTCTGCACCAGCGTACTCAGGTCATCGGGGAATTTCCGGACGTGCTCTGACCCGGCCATTTCATTGATATTTGTGCCGGTGGGTGAAGCATGGATGGCCACAATCTCGGCGCCCAGCCGCGAAAACACCTCAGGGGCATACCACGAAGCAGCCCCGTTGGCGCAGTCCAAAACCAGTTTCAAACCCCGCAAAGACAGGTCCTGATGCTCGTCAACCAGGTTGTCGGCATAAAGCTCGCGCATATCAGCGCCATCGATCCGGCGTCCAAATTGCCCCGCACGGGTTTCACGGAGGTTCATCGGCTTATCCAGCAAGGCTTCAATTTCCAGTTCAACGGATTCACGCAGTTTATGGGCATTGGCATCAAAAAACTTGATCCCGTTTTCATCTACCGGGTTATGGGAGGCAGATATGACCACACCGGCCTCAGCACTCATCTTTTTTACCATAAAGGCTACCCCTGGTGTGGTGATCACCCCCAGGTCAACCACCGTGGCGCCACTGGCTAAAAGGCCGGTCGTCAGCGCGCATTGCAGCATTTCACCTGATTGGCGGGTATCCCGGCCGATCACAAAGGTGGGATGTGAGGCAGTGCGCGAAAGCACCATTCCCGCAGCATAACCTAACCGGGTGACAAATTCCGGAATCAGCGGATGTGTGCCAACATGGCCGCGCATACCATCTGTTCCAAAATATTTACGTTGCTTATTTTCTGACATACCTCACTCAACTCCTATCAAGGTTATAGAACCATCAATCATAAAACGCCGAAGATCAATCCAGATAGATTGGGCAACACTTTTTCGATCAGTATTCATTTAATCTGTAGATCTGCCACAACCGGCAGGTGATCGGATGCGCGCTTACTGAGATCGCTTGATTCAATCCAGCACTGGTAATCAACTAACCGCTCTCGCGGGTAAAAGAAAATATGATCAACCGCCTGATTCATATCAAAGTGGGTTCGACCCATATTCTCCGGCCTAAGATGGATAAAACCATTTTCAGATTCTAACAACCGGGTGATGGCGATTTCGTCGGGTGTAGCGTTAAAATCTCCTGCGACAATCAGGGGCAACCCCTCATCCAGGATATGTTGGCGAACCAAATCCATAAATCGGTTCATCTGCTGATAACGCATCAAGCGGGCTTGTTCAATTTTTTCTGGCCTGGCGGCTGGTGGTCTTTCGCCTATCAGGGTTGTGAGATGTAATGTAGAGATAAAAGGGAAAGGCGCTTCTTTGAGGCGGGACAATAACGTATAGCGGGGGTCGCTATCACGGTTTCCTTCGTAAGAAATTGGACGGTAAAGGGGGATGTTGCGTGGTACACCTGATTTTGACGGGTCGCTCAAGCGGGCAAAGGGCAACCTGGAAAGAATTGCATTCCCTTTACACCAGTTCCACCAGTCATTAAAAATTCCCTCGACCATCTCTTTCTTTTTCACCTGCATATGGGTTTCCATGGCGATTGTCTTACCATAGAAAATATCCTCATAATCACTGGTCTGGCTGATCTCTTCAATAATATTGTGGGTGACACCATCTGCGTCTATATATTGTGCGACCTCTTGCAGGCATAGAACATCAGCATTCAGACGGCTGACCAGCATCAACAGAGCTTCCTGGCGTGATTTTCGGGTATCATGCTCAACCGTCTCAAAGGTCTTTTCACCACCGCTGACATTGATTGTGGCTATCCTTAATTCTAAATTGGTCATCATTAATTTCCCGCCTTTTTGTGATTACAGCTTGTAATTTTTGGGTTATGAAACATGGCCTAAGTATTATACCAATGATCGTCAGGAGAAAAAATGCCATGACGGGCATGGTAAAATGATGGTTCCAAGCAAACACCCGGAGAACAAATGCCCGAACCGGACACCCACAAAAATAAATATGATCAGCAATCGCAATCAGAGGAAGTAAACGAACAGCGTAACCTGAAAAACCGGTTCATGGACTTATACACAGCTTCAATTCCGTTGTTTTCAGTCAACCTGGCCTGGTATGTGTTGAGCCTGCCGATTCTGACCATCTTCCCGGCAGTAGGCGGCGTTTATCATGCCATCATTGAACTACACCAGGAGGGTCATAGTGATTGGAAAACTGTTTGGGAAGGCTTTAAAAAACATGGGTGGGTGAGTGTGCGTTGGGGCTTGCTGGTATTGGCTGGCTTTTTCATTCTCTTTGTAAATATCTGGTTCTACCTGCAGGTCGAGCAAATTTGGGCCATCTTTGCATTGGTGGCCCTGCTCGTGATCACGGTTTTCTGGACGGCCATCAACCAGTTCAGTTTACCCATGCTCTTGATCCAGGAGGAAAAGAAGATCTTCCTGGCGATCCGAAACAGTTATGTAATCGTTATGCGTCGTCCTCTGACAGCCATCAAAGTGATGTTAATCACTTTCTTAATCCTGGTTGTCTCGATCCTCTTGCCGCCACTGTGGATCTTCATTAGCGTGGCACTGATCGCCCACATTCAAACAGGTACGGTTCTCAATACCATTCAGGCCATCCGGCAGCAGGATCATGGGGAAGATGTAGAGACGTAACGCCAATAAAACTCGCCTGGCTTTTTTACACAAATCGGTAGCCCTCACCAACCACTTCAGAAACAACAGCTTTTCCTTCTCTCTCATAAAGGCACTTCAATAGTAACTACTCAGCTTTCAAAGGAATTTGGGTAATCGCAAAGTCGGAACCCGCTTCTTCTGTTTGTGGAGGCAAGATGAGGTGGTCAAATAGAATAAATAATTGATATGGTTCGTAACAAATGAGTTTGCAATAACCCTGGCAGCAGAACTGCCTGAACAGTTACTTTTAATATATAATTAATAATCTTCTGTTGATTGACAAAACCTTTGCTGGGAGTCTGTTGTGAGTTCATCATATGTTTACTCCCCGAATATTGTGCCCTCCTTATTGGCTGCTCTGGTCGTGATTGTTCTGGCCATTTACAGCATTTATAACCGGAGGGTACCAGGTGCGGTTCCATTTGCAGCAGCCTGCCTGTTCGCCTTACTCTGGTCGTTGGGGATGGTATTTGAATCTGCTGCGATAGACCTTGGGACAAAAATCTTCTGGCGCAGGTTCAGTGTAATGTGGCAATTACCATCTGCAACAGCCATAACCTGCTTCCTCCTGGAATATGCCAGGCCAAAACGGTGGTTAAGCCTTTGGAACCTGTTTTTGCTTTCATTTATTCCACTTCTGACAATGATCACGATCATCACCAATAGTGTTCATCATCTATTTTGGGAGGCGTTCTTCATTGAAAACGGACTCGTAGTGGTTCATGGTCCACTCACACCATATTTTTTTTCATACAGTTACTTTCTAACCGCGATTAATTTAATCGTTTTAACCTGGCTGTTCATCCGTTACCCGCAAAACCGCTGGCCTGTGGTGATTGTGTTAATCGGTCAGATCGTTGTAAGGTTTTTTTATTTTTCTGATTATACAGGACAAACTCGGTTCAATATTCCAAATACCGCTGTCGGAATGGCAATTCTCTCCCTGGCCTATGCGCTGGTTTTATTCCGTTTCCAGATCCTGGGACCAATCCCTTTCGCACGTGAGGTTGTCCTGGGACAATTACCCCTGGGCATATTGGTGCTGGATCGTAAAAACCATGTAAAAAGCATCAATCCAGCAGCAAAACTTATGCTGACAGCGACAGATAACCCCATAATCGGGAAGCCCATTGGCGAATGGCTGCCGGCCTTTCCACCGGATCCCTTCGCTGGGGAATGTGATCATAGAAGTGAATTTAAATTTCCTTCAGGTAATGTGCTGCGTGATTACGAAATGAATATCATTCAACTCAAAGATTGGCGTAATCTATCCGTAGGAAAGCTGCTTTTATTGGCCGATGTGACCGAACAGCACCTGGCTCAGACAAAGATTCTCGAGCAACAACGCGCCCTGGCTGCTTTACAAGAGCGAGACCTGCTGGCGCGCGAGTTGCATGATGACCTGGCTCAGGTGCTGGCTTTTATCGATACCCAGGGCCAAACGGTACGCCGTTTACTTAACCGAGGGGATCTGGAGAAAGCAGATCATTATCTGGCCCGTTTGATCGAAGCAACCCGAGGTGGTGAAATTGACCTGCGGGATTCGATCCAGGCCATGCGCTTGAGCTTAGAAGAACAGGGCCTGATTGCGAAATTGGCAAAACATCTCGATCAATTTGAGCAAAGTTTTAATATTCGTACAAATCTGGTCACAACTGAAACCTTTGATGACACTGCCCTTTCGGCCATGGTTCAAATACAGTTGCTTCGTATTTTACAGGAAGCCCTCACCAACGCCAGGAAACATGCCCAGGCCACCCAGGTTTGGATTAAATTTGATGTGATCCCCAACGCCATTAACATCACCGTGGGGGATGATGGTCGCGGCTTTGACCCGGTGGAATCCAGGGTTGACCCGGAAAAGCACTTTGGTCTACAGATGATGCGAGAGCGCGCTGATTCGATCGGTGGGAAGATCCAGGTTAACACCTGGCCAGGGAAAGGGACAGAAATCATGTTGTGGGTGCCGCTGGAAGAAAGCCAGGAGGATTGATGATTGACTTATCTGGGTTGCGGGTCTTGCTGGTCGATGACCATAACTTATTCCTGGAAGGGTTGAGCAACCTGCTCACATCGGAGGGAATCCAGGTCGTCGGTATCGCACATGATGGCTTTGAGGCCCTCTACCAGGCGCGTCGCTTCAAACCGGATGTGATTTTGATGGATATTCACATGCCCACCTGTGACGGCGTCACAGCCACGCGCCTGATCAAGGCTGAACTGCCAGAGATTAAGATCGTGATGCTGACCATGTCGGAGGATGAGCGTGACCTGTTTGAAGCTATTCGGAGTGGCGCTTCAGGTTACCTGTTAAAGAGTCTTGATGCAGATGATTTTTTTGATTATCTCCATGACCTCCAGTCTGGACACCCACCTTTTTCGCCCGGGCTGGCAGAAAAAATCCTCAAGTCCTTTTCCGAACAACCCACACGATTGGTGCAACAGGGCAGGGTTGAGAGCCGATCTGAGGGTGATTTAGATTATTCCGGGCAATTGTCCTCACGTCAATTACAGATCCTGAC
>SKPR01000257.1 GCA_007119455.1 Candidatus Brevefilum sp.
CAGCATCGGGCAGGCTGGAGCCAGCATCCCACAGATCATCCCCCGCATCTGGCCACCAATCCAGTCGTGATAAGGGTTATGCCAGGCGCCCGATTCGGGTGGCATGAGGCCCAGGTTCAGGTTGCGGAGGGCCACCCACTCAGCCGACCAGCCAAAGGGAATCTGCCTGACCCACTCCAGACCGATATCCCGGGATGTGAAGGCTTTCTTTTCTCGATGGATCACATCCATCAGAACCAGCTCATAGACCACATCATCATTCATTGTTTCGGGTTCAGTGATATAGGAATCGACTACACCGTAAACCTGTGCAATCCGCTCACCCGTGTAGCCTTCGATGGCTGTGCCAAAGGACCCGCCAGCCAATTGACCAAGCCAGCCGTGGTAAATTCTTTCAGGGAATGCGTCTGCGTCCGACGGTATCGCTCCTTCTTCAACCGAAGGCCCCATGGCTTCCTTGATAGATGGCCAGTCGCGGGGATGATCAAAGGTATGATAAGGGTGCTCAGGATTTATGGGAGCCTCATAGAGTTCCGCCAGCAGGGAGGCTGTCAACGCCCGCAGCGCGTCCTTTTGTCCGGCTTCATGCAGTGCCAGGGCTTCAGGCAGTAATTTCTCAGCCGCTGAAACATCATAGCCCAAATTACCCTTAGCCTGCACCATCGACACATAAGGAATCTCTGGGGCACGTGATCCCGGGACAAGGCTATGCCAGAACAGGTCGATCAGCCCATCCCCATGAGGGGGTTCAAAATCAGGCGCATACCATTCACTGCTCTCTTTCCGCCGATCCACCGGGACAGCTCTTTCCCGTAAATCACGTTCGATCTCCCAAGCTTTTTTATGCATATCATCACTCCTGTTTAAAACTGTTTTCCTACATTATAGCTGGAACCGACGCCAAACCATGAAACCGGCAATTATGTTAAGATTAAAATGTGACGTGATCATCATGACAGCATTTTGGAGGTGAGATGAGGACAATCGGATTGTTAGGTGGGATGAGCTGGGAATCGAGCCTGGAATACTACCGGATCATCAACCAAACCATGAAAAACCGTTTGGGAAACCTGCACTCTGCCCGCTGTCTGTTGTTTTCATTTGACTTTGCATCCATAGAAGCTCTGCAGCATGCCGGCGATTGGGAAGTCCTGACAGAAATGTTGATTGAAGGTGTTCACAGGTTGGAACGAGGGGGCGCTGATTGCCTGGTGATCTGCACCAATACCATGCACCGTCTGGCTGATAAGATCGAATCTGCAACGAAGGTCCCCCTTTTACATATCGCTGATGCCACCGCTGAAGCCATTCACCTGGCGGGCATTTCAAAAGTCGGTTTGCTGGGAACACGGTTCACCATGGAAGGGGATTTCTACCGCGGGAAACTTGAAAAGGACCACAATCTGACCGTTCTAATCCCGGATGAGGGAGAGAAAGAAATCGTCCATCGGGTGATCTATAATGAGCTGGTCCAGGGCAAAATTCGCCAATCCTCAAAAAGAGCCTATCTGGCGGTGATGGCTAACTTGCAGTCCCAGGGGGCTGAGGGTGTCATCCTGGGCTGTACGGAGATATCTTTGCTGGTAAAGCAATCTGACACACCGATTCCGGTTTTTGATACCACCACACTTCATGCACAGGCAGCGGTGGATTTTGCATTATCAGAAACCTGAAAGAGGTTATTTGGTTAGTCTTTCACCTATTTTGTAGAATTCGCAGGTAGTTTCTAAACAGGCCGTTCGAAAATGAGTTCAAAATAACCTGCCCAACCATACCCCCGGGTCGATGGTGTGAAAATCTGAACCAACCGCCAACCTTCTCTGGAATGGTCATCAATGATTTCCCGATAATCCTCAGCCGGGCTGACATCCTTAAATGCTCGTTGTTTTGCCTCAATTTTCACAAATTTATATTCGTAGTTCAAGGTGGTTACCTCCATGAGATGCATGTTTGCAGAACAATTTACACATTACCCTATCCATTGTAAAGCATACTGAAAAACCAGCAAACAATTTACTTTTGGCGACTTCTATATTCATAAAATTGAACAAGTGTAAGGTTAAAGTGTAAAAAACACCAGGATTCACTGGTGTTTTAAGGTCTGGCTGTAAACTTTTCTATCTGAAGGACTGCCTTCTCAATCAACTGCCTTTTAAACACAAGGTGCCGAGTCACAGAATCGAACTGTGGACACCGCGATTTTCAGTCGCGTGCTCTACCAACTGAGCTAACTCGGCTTATAACGCTTCCCTTGTTTGAGCGTGTGAATGATTTTAACCTTTACCCCAGGTCTTGTCAAGCAAACTGACTTCAGATTCCTGACGGGAAACTTAATCAATCCATTACTTAATTGGAAGAACCGACCCAGATATTTTATCCGGTTATGATCCTCACTTCACGAGTTTTGATATGGTCCTGAATGCCGGATGCCGGGTTGTCTGTAACATCTCAAACAGAGCCATTTCAACACTGGATATGGTCGCACCGATATTTCTCATCCGATCCAATGCCAGTTGATGGTTTTCTGCTGACCTCGAAAAGACAGCATCCGCCAGAATATGCACCTGGTATCCGGCATCCAGTAAATCAAGTGCTGTCTGGAAGATACACACATGGGCTTCCATTCCAGCCAGGATGACTTGCCTGCGTCCTGTCCGGTCAAGCGCCAGTAAAAAATCTGGTTCACGGAGGGCGCTAAAAACCACTTTCGTCACCGGTTCTGCCTCCCCGATTGCTTCTAAAAGTTCAGATGGCATCGGCCCAAGTTTTTCAGGGACCTGAACCACGGGTAAAACCGGCACCGTCAGGGCCTGGCAACCCTTGATAATCCGCTCAGTGTTGGGCACAACCAGGTCAACCCGGTCCATGACTCTCATCAACCGTGCTTGAATATCCACCAAAACCAATACAGCCTCTTCAGTATTGAGCATTTGACCTCCAATTATCCAGTATTGTTATAGTATACCGCGCAGTAACCCCTCTGATATCATGCAAAAACCAGCCCAAGAAATCGTTACCATCCCAATAAAAATACCGTCAAACCGATTGAACATCCTGACTTCGTTATATAATTAACCATCATGAATGGAAACAAAAAGCACACAACAGAAACCAGCGACTTTGGCACATCCGGTCACATCAGCCATGACGCGTCAAAATTTTATGATAGTGAACTGTACAAAGACCTTGAAAAGGGGAAAAAGGTGGACTATCATGAAAACCCGGTACCACCTGAAGCCCTTGACCACATCCATTGCCGATCAAGTGAAACCATGCCTGAACTACCCGACCAATCCATCCACCTGATGGTGACCTCGCCACCGTACAATGCTCAAAAAGAATATGATCAGGATCTCTCGCTGGGAGAATACCTTGATATGCTGGAGCGAGTCTGGCATGAAACCTTCCGAGTCCTGGTCCCTGGCGGGCGCGCCTGCATCAACATCGCCAACCTTGGCCGAAAGCCTTATATCCCCCTACACAGTTTCATTATCGAACAATTGTTATCCATCGGGTTCCTGATGCGGGGTGAAATCATCTGGGACAAAGCCGCCAGCGCCAGCCCTTCTACCGCCTGGGGAAGCTGGCTCTCAGCCAGCAACCCTGTCCTGCGTGATGTCCATGAATACATCCTGGTCTTCTCCAAAGAAAGTTTTCAGCGGCCAAAGGGCGACCGGCAGAACACCATTCAAAAGGATGAGTTCCTGGCCTGGACCAAATCCGTGTGGCAGTTCCAGGCTGTTCAGGCCCGCCAGATCGGGCATCCTGCACCCTTCCCGCTCGAATTACCCCATCGTTGCATTCAGCTCTTTACTTATCATGGAGACATTGTCCTGGACCCGTTTGCCGGGAGCGGGACAACCTGCCTGGCGGCCCTGAAATCTGGACGTCATTTTGTAGGTTACGACATCAATCCGGCATATTGCCAGCTGGCCCAGTCCCGACTGAAAGAATCAGACATCTAACAATGATGTTGGTACGTGATTTGAATGATGTATGAGGGCTTTTAGTTGGCTTGAGTTGAGAACGAAAAGGCTAACAGAGCACTAAACAACATCTACAGCCTGTGACAGGCGCTGGATGGCATATTCGATATAATCTTCCCGGTTAACCAGCACCTGGATGGCAGCGTGTGGACAGGCTTCCACACAATTACCGCAACCCCGGCAATCCTCACTGATCACCGCTTTCCCCTCAACAAGGTGAATGGCATCGATGAAACACACCCCAGACGAACATTGTCCGCAACCAACACAATCTGAGGTGACTTCGACATTTACGCCCGGCATGCGCTCAATCTTCTCCTGAAGTTTGGGTGCCAGGTGGGGTAAGAACCGAAATAGGCAGCAGCATGAACAGCAATTACAAATTGTCATCAATTTCGTCGATGGTTTGACCCCCATCCAGACTGCGTCAATTTTATCTCTGCCGATCAAATGCACCAGCCCGGCCTTTCGAGCGCGGGAAACATGAGCCAGTGCGGTTTCTGCGTCAACCAGTTGACCCAGTTTCGGGTTGATGTCAAGCACAGCCTCACCCAGGAAAATACAACCCATCTCGTGGTCGTGATCCTGACAATCGGCCGCATCACGGCAAATGCATCGGTCCATTAAGAAAGTGTAGCTGGCATGTCTGATGAAATGATCCACCACCAATGACGGTATGACCAGGTTTTCTTGCTGATTAATCTCCTGTTGGATAACCACAGTATCTTTTGGCAGGTAAAAAAGCGCATCACCGGTCTGGTAGCCATTGAATAGCGCCTTTTCCATCAGATGGCCTAAAACAGGCCACTTCGTCATCTCAGCGCCAAAATAACGGAGTGGAAAGCTCCTTTTTAATAATTCAACAAACCATAAAGGCCGGGCCATGCATTCTCCTAACTAAACTTGATACCTATAAACTACAGCTAAAACCGATCTCTCATCAACCATTGTTAATCAGGATTGGGTTCCAAACCGGGCATACATCTTATCCATTATATCCCGAGTTACGGAATAGCCATCGTAATCATTCTACTCGGCACCGAATTGGCCCAATCCAAAAATGATTCGGGGAGTACTTAGTTCGGTTATTCGTAACTATTCAGCATGCAAGGGAATATGGGGACCCAAGCCTTCAGCAGCAGAACTGCCTGAGCAGTTACGGTTATTCTATAATAAATCATCGATTATATTTACCCAAACAAGCGTTCAAATGACTTGATGATTCAGGATTTACAGCCATTATGCTGGATGGAAGAAGGTAAAATTGATGCCATGCTGGAAAACAAATTACCCATCCTGCTTCTTCTGCTGGTCGCAGCCATGCTGACAGGTTGTCAGCCCGGGAATGTCCCATCTACAGCAATCCAGACTACTCCCATTCCTTCTATCGAACGCACACAGGAAGAATTTTCGCCTGGGAATATAAATCAACAGCCGCAGGATAGTCCCATAATGCCAACCGAAAAACCTGAAACCAGGCAGGTCATTGCGACTGTCTGGCGTGAAGCACCCCTTGTTCCTATCCTGATGTATCACCGGTTCAGCCCCCAAACAGGCGGGTCAACTTCAAGGTATATGACCGACCTTGCTGAATTCGACCAGCATTTGATCGCACTCAATGAAGCTGGTTTCAGCC
>SKPR01000027.1 GCA_007119455.1 Candidatus Brevefilum sp.
CTGTTAACGGTGGTGGAATCCTGAATTTAGACTTCAGCACCCTTACAGTGACAGGAAGCTCCTTTAGTTTTAATACAGCAACTGCTGATGGGGGGGCTATCTTTAATAATGGTAATCTGACAGTCACCGGGAGCTCTTTCTATAAAAATGAAGCTGAATTGGGCGGAGGAATCCGGAATGAGGGCTGGATTGGTAAGATAGTGGTGTCCAACACTTCTTTTTCTGAAAATAAAGCCATTCATGGCGGAGCCATTGATAATGATGGTCAAGGTGAAAACTTGAGTGCGATCATCGCCAGCAGCTTTATTGAAAACACAGCCAGAGGAACGGGCGGCGCGATACGCCATTTGGGCAATATGTGGATCATCAACAGTACCCTTAGCGGAAATCAGGCAGATAACAGCGGCGGCGGGATCTGGAATAAAGGTCGTCTATGGGTCGATTTCAGCACCCTCACGGGAAATACAACTGCCCCTGGCGAGGGTGGCGGAATCCACAATGCTGCCTCAGCGAGTCTGGTAAATCTGAATTATTCCAACACGATCATTGCCAATTCCACCGGCGGAGACTGTGTCAATCACGCCACGATTGATCTTCAAAGCACGCACAACCTGGTTCAGGATGGGAGTTGTAATGCTTCTAATTCAGGCGATCCCAAGTTAGGACAGTTGAAGGATAATGGCGGCCCGACCCTGACTCATGCCCTGCTACCCGGCTCACCTGCCATTGATGCCGCCGACATGACCGATGATTGTCCTCCTATAGATCAGCGCGGGGTCTCCCGTCCTAAAGGTAAAGCTTGCGACATCGGCGCTTTTGAATTTAATCCCGCCACGGATGGCGGATATTTTATTTACCTGCCGCTGGTTCTGCGATAGTAATTTTCCGGGGTGTTACTCCCTGCACCCTTTGATCTGGGGCAGTCATCTGATTTTTTCATTCTGCCAGGATTGCCCCAGATAAAGAATATAGCAGGCTGATCTTTCCACATAGCCCTGCCCTGGCCTGACTGTGTCAGGGCGATTTTGGCACTATCGGGTTAGATCTGGTCCATCTCATCACCGAAGATCAACACCATATCCGGTTTTTCCGTGCAGAAATAATGCACCCAGATATAGATATGATTGAAGGCCGCCAGCAGCAGGGCAGGCACAGAAAGATGGATCAGGCCGATCGCCCACAGTACCAGAAAACCGAAGGTATACATGGCGTTGCTGCTGTATTTAAAGATGCCGCGATCTTCCAATGGCATCTGGCGATACTTGATCCGGAAGTGATCGCCCACCATAGCGCGCACCAGGCCGAAGTATTTGAAAACCGACCAGATCAGGTAAGCAAAGGAGAGCAATAAGATGAAGGCCAAAATCAGCGCCAGGGTACGGGGGACAGGCAGGGTGTTTTGAGTGGTCTGGCCCAGACCAATAATGGCCGCAATGCGTCCAGTTAACAGGGTTTGGAATAAAATGCCCCAGATGACCAGGTCAGCCCGACCGAAAACCCGGGTGAGTGTCGCCCATCCGATCTGGAGGCGGAAGACGATCCACACGACGACCTGGTGGACGACCGCCAACCCGATGGCCAGCCAGAACCAGGTGAGATCCGTCCAGCCCAGCCAACGGCTGCCATCCAGGAACGGCCGGGCCAGCAGCCAGGTGCCGGGCACCAGGACCAATAAGGCCAGCAGGTGCCAAGTCTGGCGGTGGAAAAAATAACCCCAGGAACGGGCTTTTTCATAGGTTAATCGGTCAGGATTGATGGTTTTTGTCATCGGCAGACTCCAGGAAGAAAATAGGCCAGTAATCACTTAGAGTTTTGTGATTCAAAAACTTTTACTGGTATTGTAATGTTTAAAATTTATACCATAGGAACTCAGGCATACAATCAGCGCCTGTCTGGAAACCACCTTTATGCCAGTTCCAGCGTATCCAGCGCGCCGGCGTTGAAGAGCTGCTGGTAATACTGGACCATCTCCTCAATGGTGAAGGGCTGTTCTTCCTCCAGCCACCAGGTGACCAGTTCAATCAGGGTCCCGGAAAAGAAAACGGCAAAGATCTCGAGCGGGACTTTCAAGGTCAATCCCCTTACGATTTCCAACCGCTTGATGGTTTCTTCCTGGATTACTCTGGCAAAACGACGTGAGGCTTTGGCACCCCCCTCACCACGCAGCATGACTCTGTAAAGATCAGCATTGTCTCGGGCATGGGTGAAAATGTGGTACAGGATGCTTTCATCGAGATCCATTTGCGTTTGACTGAGGGCTTCCTGAGAGGCCTCATCCAGGGATAAAAGGCTTTCATGCTGCCGGATGAATGTCTCGCAGATCGTGTCGATGGCATGCATCAGCAGTTCCTCTTTATCACTGAAATGCAGGTAAAACGTGGTTCGTCCCAGATCTGCCCGATCGGTAATCTCTTCAATCGTCACCGCATCGTAACCTTTATCCAGGATCAGACTAATTAACGCTTTCTGCAGGGCATGCCGGGTTCGGCGCACCCTGCGATCAATTTGGTTTTCTGTCATGCTGGGGCTCCTCTGTGAACACATGTCCAATTTTGAACATGGTGGTGCGTTTGAATATTGACATTGGCAACGGTATCGTTAAAATAATGAACATGTTGTTTATTAATGAACATCACGTTCATTATAGGGTCAACCGAAAAAATTATCAAATAGGTAACGGACGGGCGAGTATGCCAGAAGGTCAAAGGAATCACGCGCAACCCCTGATTCGTGTGGAAAATCTGATCAAAACCTACCAGACCGGTGCTGGTCCTTTTGACGCATTGAAGGGGATCAACCTGGAAGTCTATCCGGGTGAGTACGTGGGCGTCATCGGCAAATCCGGGGCGGGAAAAACGACCCTGATTAATATGATCAGCGGAATTGATCTGATTACCTCAGGTGATGTGTATGTTAATGGCACAGCAGTTCATGAACTGAAAGAAGATCAGATGGCCCGCTGGCGAGGATTGAACCTGGGAGTTATTTACCAGGCTTTCCATCTGCTGCCCATGCTGTCGCTGCGTGAAAATATCACTCTGGCCATGGATTTCTGCGGTCAGTACCGGCGGGGAACATCAGAAGCACGGGCCATGGACCTGCTTGAAAAGGTTGAGCTGGCAGAGCATGCCCGCAAGCCGCCGGCTCACATTTCTGGCGGGCAGAAACAGCGGGTGGCCATCGCCCGCGCCCTGGCCAATGATCCCCCCTTGATCCTGGCTGATGAGCCGACCGGCCGCCTTGATTCAGTGACCTCAGAAACCATATTTGAGATATTTGAAGCCTTGATTGAGCAGGGCAAGACCATCCTGATGGTTTCCCATGAACGGGGGCTGGCACGCCGGGTTGACCGGGTTATCGAGTTGGAAGACGGCCATTTTGTGGGCCAGGGGGAGGTTCTGTGATGGTGTCTGAATCTTCCCTAAGAATTGAAAATGAATCCCTGATTGAAATGTCGGGTGTGACCAAAGTCTATAAAAACGCTGCTGGATCCTTTGAGGCCCTTAAAGATATCAACGTGACCTTCCGAAAAGGAGAGTTTGTGGGAGTGATCGGAAAATCGGGCAGCGGCAAATCAACCCTGGTTAACATGATCACCGGTATTGATCATCCCACCTGGGGCAAGGTCTTTGTTGAGGGTCGGGATATTCACGCTATGAAAGAAAGTGACCAGGCGCGCTGGCGTGGAAGAAATTTGGGTGTGGTATTCCAGTTTTTCCAATTATTGCCCATGCTCACCCTGGTGGAAAATGTGCTGCTGCCCATGGATTTTTGCGACGTTTACCAACCCGATGAACGGATTGACCGGGCGATGTCTCTGTTGGACATGGTCGGCCTGGCTGAGGATGCCCATAAACTACCCGGTGCGGTTGCAGGCGGCCAGCAGCAGAGCGCAGCTATCGCTCGGGCGCTGGCCAACGACCCGCCGATCATCATCGCTGATGAACCGACCGGCAACCTGGATGCGAAAACAGCCGATGCGGTTTATGATAAATTTGAAACGCTCTCCGGTGAAGGGCGGACTATCATTATGATCACCCATGACCCGGAGATCGAGCACCGCCTCTCCCGGAAGATCCTCCTTTCCGATGGCGAGATGATTGCCCCCATTCTTGTTCGGACCCTGCCCTGGTTGCTGAGACCTGATTTACGTGAGCTTGGGCGCCGGCTCGAAGGCCGTACTTATAAAAGGGGAGATGAGCTGGATGTGAGGGGGCGTTTGGTAGATCAGGTGATGCTGATTGAAAAGGGTGAGATCAAACTGGTTTATAAGAAAAAGCGTAAAGAACACTCGGTCACCATTTCAGGCGATGCTTACTTTGCTGGCCCTGAAATCATCGAGAAAGAAAAATTAAAACAATTTTCAGCCCGGGTAATTTCGGATAATGTGCATGTGTCGATTTTGCCCTGGGAAAATCTTGCTCAAGCACTGGATGCCATCCAGGAAGGTCATCAGCGATTTCAGAAATACCTGCGTCATCATATGCTGGGAAAAACCGAAGAGCTGGACGAAGAACCGGGGGTGATCGGATGAGGCCGCGTTGGCGTAAGATTTTTGCTGATCTCTGGCGTAACCTAGCCCGCTTCATCCTGGTAACACTCTCACTGACGGTGGGTTTGTTTGCTGTGGGGATGATCGTAGGGGGGTATGAAACCACCCTGGAAGATATGCAAACGGGTTTTCAGGCCATTAACCCTGCAGAGATCCGGGTGAGCACCGATCCCTTTGACGAAAACCTGGTCGAACGTGTCGGGCGGCTGGATGGGGTGGTCCAGGCGGAAGGAGAGCGGCTGTTGCAGCTGCAGATGAAGTCAGCTGCGGGGGATTGGAAGAACCTGGTCGTCCGGATTCTGCCGGATGATGGCAGAGACATTAACCGGGTGGAGCTTTTGGAGGGCAGCCTGCCCGAAGAACGTGAGTTGCTTCTGGATGTCCATCGTGAGATTGACCACCGTATCGGAGACCTGGTGACTATCCAAACACCAGCTGGCCTGGAACGGGAGATGCGACTGACGGGCAAGGTGCGCGACCAGACCATTGGGGTAATTGGCACCAGTTATTTTATTGCACCGACATATGGGTATATCACATTCGATACACTGCCCTGGCTGCAGCAGGAACGCCAGTATTCAATCTTGCTGGTCAGGGCTGATCCGGAACTCACAGATGTAGAATTTTCGAACCTGAAAGACGATATCACGAAAATTATTGAGCATAGTGGACGTGAAGTATCATCCATTACGGATTTGACCCCCACAGCGCATCCCAATAGCGGTTATGTCAGTGCAGTTTCCGGCCTGCTGGCCCTGCTGGGTTTTTTGTCCGTTTCTTTGAGCGGCTTTCTCGTTTTCAACGCCATGGCAGCCCTATTTGCCCAACAGATTCAATTTATCGGGATCATGAAAGCAATCGGTGCTCAAAGGAAGGACATCATCCGGATGTACATGGTCTTTATTTTTGTGTTTGGCCTGCTTGCAATGGCGATCGCCATCCCCGCGTCTGCGCATGCGGCGGCAGAATTGGGCCAGTTTCTGGCAATCCGGATGAACTATAATGCTGGCGGCGTTCGCTATGTGCCCCTGGCGATTGCCATACAGGTGATTATTGGCCTGATCC
>SKPR01000019.1 GCA_007119455.1 Candidatus Brevefilum sp.
AACCCTTCTGTATCGCGCAGCCGGCGGAAGGTGAAAACCACATCCTGGGCCGTCATCGGACTGCCATCATGGAACGTCACGTCCTCCGCCAGGGTAAAGGTGTAGGACAGGCCATCTTCGCTGATGGTCCAATCCCGGGCGATCCTGGGTTGGATCTCGTTGTCGGCATCAATATCGACCAGGTAGTCATAGACATGATTGGCGACCAGGACCTCGCTATCCGATGAGATAAAGGCCGGGTCGGTTTGGGTGATGGCGATAGCACCGACGCGCAAGGTCCCCCGCGGTTCATCCGGGGGTGTCGCCTCCGGCGCAGGTGTTTCGGGATCAACTGCCGGCGCGCAGGCTGCCAGGATTATTAGTAAAAGAGAAACGGCGATAACCAGTAATTTTGTCGGTTGAATTTTGGTTTGCATGCTCATTATCCAATCTAACGGTATTTAATAATAATTACTTGAATAATCTTGCCAGGCTTGCAAGGCCTTCGGCAAAGGTGGGATGGATATGGACTGAACGGTCCAGGTCTTGCCAGGTTGACTCTCTTTCCATGTGGGCGATTATGACATGGATCAATTCGCCTGTTTCCGGGCCAACCAGGGCGGCCCCCAGGATTTTATCCGTTTGTTGATCGATGACCATCCGGTAAAAACCGCGGGTGGAGCCGGTTTCTGTGGCCCGGGCGACATGACTCAGGGGCATTTCTACCTCTTGGGCTCGGTACCCCTGTTCTTCAGCCTGTGAACGGGTTAATCCTGCTCTGCCGATTTGCGGCTCTGTGAAGATGGTGTAGCCCAGCACCCGGTCCATTTGTTTCCGTTCCTGGCCATCAAGGATTGCCATGATCCGGCGGTGGTCTTCCCACGAAACGTGGGTGAAGGCTGGCTGCCCGGTTACATCACCGATGGCATAGACTCCCTCAGCACTGGTTTTAAAGTGCTCGTCCACCCGGACATGTTCGTTTTTATCAAGCTGGACGCCGCCCAGGGATGATTCCAAATTGACGGTGTTGGGTCGGCGTCCGGTCGCCATCAGCAGGCATTCGGCTTCCAAAGGTTCCCCTTTTGTCAGGCTGACTATGAACACGCCATCTTGATAATCGACTTCATTGACCCGGGTGTTGAACACCAGATTCAGCTGATCTTCCTCAAGCTGATCCTGCAAGACTGTACTGACCTTTTCATCCTCCCGTGAAATCAGACGGTCCGCCGTTTCGATGATTGTGACCTGGCTGCCCAAACGGGCTATAGCCTGGCCGAGTTCAACACCCACAAAGCCTCCCCCGACCACAATGGTGCGCTGCGGAAGGCTATCAAGCTGCCAGATGGTTTCATAGGTTAAAAAAGGCGTTTCCGCCAACCCTTTGATAGGGGGGATGGCGGGTGATTTTCCGGTGTTGATAATGATGGTTTCAGCCTCAACGATTGTCTGTGCACCCCTGACCTGCAATTCACCGGCGAAAGCCGCCTCTGCTCGGATCAGGTGCACGCCATTGTCTTTGAGATCCTTAGCGATTCCGTCACTCCAATTATTGGTGGTTTCTCTGATTCGCCCCATTACAGACGGGAAGTCGACCTCAACGGTTGCCTTCACGCCGAGCCGGTCTGCATGACGTAAGCTGGCAGCCATGTGGGCTGAAGCCAGCAGCATCTTGGATGGCGTACAGCCATAGTTGATGCAGCTCCCACCCAATTTTGCGCGTTCGAACAAGACAACCTGTTTTCCCTTTTGTGACAATTTTTTGGCCAGCGGCACACCGCCCTGGCCGCTGCCGATGATAATGATGTCGGCATTTATTCTTTCCAATGATAGAACGCCAGTGTTCTCCTCACCACTCATTTCTTTTTTAGAGTCCCTCTGACTTTTTGGACGATATCTTCGGGCATCAGGCCGTATTTTGCCAGCAGTTCCTCAGGTTTGCCGGATTCAGCATAGGTATTATCAATCCCGACAAAACCCATGGGGACAGGTTTATGCCTGGCCACAACATGCGCAACCCCCGCACCCAGCCCGCCTTCCAAAACATGTTCTTCAGCGGTGACGATGGCCCCAGTATCGGTTGCTGCTTTAACGATGGCATCTGTATCGAGAGGCTTGACCGTGTGCATGTCGATCACCCGGGCATCAATCCCTTCTTCAGATAGGGTGTGTGCTGCCTCTAAAGCAATGGCGACCATCAGGCCGCAGGCGATGATGCTGATGTCGCTGCCATCTCTGACCTGGATGGCCTCTCCGATGTTAAAATCGAGGTTTTCATCATAAAGTACCGGAACTTTGGGTCGCCCCGTTCTGAGATAGACCGGCCCTTCCCTATCAAACATTGCATGGGTCGCTGCTTTCGTGGAAGGTGCATCCGCCGGGACAATCACGGTGAAATTTGGCAGTGCTGTTGCCAGGGCGATATCTTCGATCGCCATCTGGCTTGGGCCATCTTCGCCGATGGAAATTCCGCTGTGCGAACCCATCAGCTTGATATTGGCCTGGGGAAAGGCAATTGACATACGAATCTGGTCATAGGCATTGCACAGTAAAAAGCAGGCAAAGCTGGCAGCCAGGACATCTTTACCCGATGCCCAAAGACCGCTGGCTGTACCGATCAGGTTGCTCTCGGCGATGCCGACGTTGAAAAAGCGATCCGGAAATTCATCTCTGAAATATTGAGTGCGGGTTGAGTTGCCCACATCGCCATCGACCACCACCAGGTTCTGGTTCTGCGCACCAACTTCTTTGAGTGCATTTCCGAACGCATTCCGGGTGGGGGGGCCGTAAGTCAGTCCGATTTTTTTACCGATATCCATGTTTTATTGCCTCCTCTCAGGGGGCTCAATGTTGGGGTTTGGGCGTTGTTCAAAGGAAGTGATTTTTTGATCATAGGAATACGCCTCAAGTTCTTCAAGTGCCTGCGCTTTTTCTTCTTCTGTAAGGGGTTTGCCATGTTTCCGGTTCACATCATCTTTTTCGAAGGGTGAAAGCCCATGGCCTTTAAGGGTATGAGCGATGATGATGTGTGGGCGGTTATCGGTCGCCTGTGCATTTCTGATCGCTGAAAAAATATCATCGAAAACATGACCATTAATCTCAGTGGTATGCCAGCCAAAGGCCATCCATTTTTCAACCAGAGGTTCCAGAGTCGGCATCACGTGGTTGACTGAGCCGGTTTGCTGGAATTTGTTGTAATCCAGAATGGCCGTCAGGTTAGAAACCCGATACTTGGCCGCAGTCATGGCCGCTTCCCATACCTGGCCCTGGTTGGTTTCACCATCACCGATCATCACATAAACCTGAAAGTCCCGGCCATCCACCCGGGCAGCCAGGGCATGGCCCAATCCGATGGAAAGTCCCTGTCCCAGAGAACCGGTTGAGGCTTCAACACCGGGCAGAACCCGCATATTGGGATGCCCTTCTAAGGGACTGCCGATTTCCCTCAGGGTCAAGAGCATCTCGGGGTCAAAGTAACCCGCTTCAGCCAATACGGCATACAATCCGGGTGCAGCATGCCCTTTACTGAGGATAAAGCGATCCCGGTCTGGCCAACCGGGTTCGTCGGGACGGTAATTCATGATCCCCCCCAGGTAAAGGGCTACCATGATCTCGATGGCTGACAGAGAGCTGGACGGATGCCCCGAGCCGGCTCTGGTCGTTATCTCGATAATCTGGCGGCTTAACTTTTTCGTGATCTTCTGGAGTTGTTCAATATTCTCCTGGTCTGACTGGTTGTTTTTTATCATAACAATCCCTGTTCTCCAGTGTGTTGTGAGTATTTAAAGTTTGAAATGATGATCTGCCTTGACAAGGCTTGCGACCATCTGTTTTCCACTCATATTTCTGGCATGTCTTAATCTTCGCTTTACCAACCCGATTGAATCGGTGGCAAACGTGGAAAGTGTTGCTGTTTTAGGTGTAAAAAGTTGGTTTCTCGTTATCAGGCTAAAAAGCGATTAAATATACACCGACGCCAACCGCAACCACCAGGAACCAGAATGACATGGTTGTCTTCATTAAGATTTTGGGTTTTTGTGGGGGGAAGTTTTCCATCCAGTACATGCGGACGACGGTGTAAGTCATCAGGATTTGGGTGAATACGGCCAGAACGAGGTGAATCAGAGGTAGACTGCCAACGAAGCCAGCCGGGGAAGCCTCAAATTCAGCAATGAAGTCCGGTGAAGTGGGTAATAAGAGGAAAATGACCGGGATCCAGTTTAAGAATGCCGCAACCGCCACCACCGGACAATGCTTAGAAAACTGTTCTTTCCGTGCCTGGAAGGCGCCATAAGACGCGATCAACCCCAATAGAACGGTGCCAATTAACCAAAGATCCGTCCATAAGGGGGCCTGTGTGCCTAAAATTCCATTCATTGATTTCTCCTTTTTAATTAGATTGTTTGTAACTGCTCAGGTCGTTCTGCTGCTGAAGGCTGGGGCCGATTTTGTCTTGCATGCCGAGTCATTAATTTTAATTGATAAATGATGTTATTGTTTTCTTCTGTCTTTTTCCGGGTTGTGGATGGTGATAAAGGCAATCACACCACCCAGGGCAGCAAGGCCGGCGCCGACCTGCATGGCCTGCCTGAAGCCAGTGGTGAAGGCCTCATTGAAGATCAAAACCGCCTGATCGGGATTTTGGGCTTCATCAATTCCGGCGGATGGATCATCAGCGATTGCCCGGAGAGATTGAGCAACTTCCTGGGGCAGATCAAGAGTCGCCAAGCGTTGATTGACCAGGTTTGTGAAGCCTAATGAGAGAATTGCGCCAAAAGCAGCCACGGCCAGCAAGGCAGCAACCCGGGAAACCATGTTGTTAAAGGCCGCTGCTAAACTGGAATGCTTTCCGGGTGCAGCGGACATCACGGTGTCCGTAAGCGGGGCAACAGTGGTCGCCAAACCTAATCCAAAGACGAGGATGGCTGGAAGGAGTTCGGTCCAGATATTTGACGTCGGGTTCAGACGAGAAAGAAGAACCAACCCGGCGCCACTCAGGATGGGGCCGAACGTCATGAACAACCGGGGGCCATGGCGGTTGGATTGACGACCGAAGAAAGATGACAGGAGTAAAAGGAGAACTGATATAGGCGCTAAAATCATACCGGCCTGCAAGGCGGTGTAGCCCATCACGTTTTGCACATAGAGCATCGTCAGAAAGACTGAGCCTTCTAATGCAGAATAAACACCGAGTGTGGTCAGGTTGGCCCCTCTGAAGTTCCTGATCTTAAACAGGCTGAGTGGAAGAAGGGGTTTTTCCAGGCGGGTTTCGATAAAAGGAAACACAACCAGGGCCAATGTGCCACCTGTGAGGGCGATTACCACTGCTGGGGCACTCCAACCCAGAACTGGGCCTTCAATCAACCCAAACGTAAGACCGCCCAGTCCAAAGGTGATGATTGCCGCTCCGAGCCAGTCTGGGTGAGCGGATAAATCCTGTCCTTTGCTCTCAGGAACAAAACGCAACATCAAGTAAAAAGTAAGTGCTGCCAGGGGGGCTACGATAAAAAACGTCCAACGCCACGAAAGCTGGTCGGTCAGAAAACCACCAAGAAGAGGACCAATGACGGTCGAAATACCGCTCCAACCTGACCAGGCGCCAATCGCCTGCCCCCGCTTTTCAGCG
>SKPR01000105.1 GCA_007119455.1 Candidatus Brevefilum sp.
GGGCGGAAGAGCGGGTTCACTGCGATATAAGTCCCGCTGTTTGGGCGTCATTCGCCTGTAATGACCGCTGCGCAACCCCAACTGGTACAGGGAATAGCACCAGATTTTTGTCAAACCAAGCTCACGGATGGCTTTGAACCCTTTTGTTATTTGATCCATAATTACCCGGATGTCAGTGAAGTGATATTAATCTTTTGATCGGGCTGCAAGTGGATTCAGTCCTGATATGAGACCTGGCAACTATCCGGATGATTTCGCTTCGATGGGGACTGATTTTCCGTTCCGCAGGGACTCAACCGCAGCAAAACTGGCCAGAGTCACGCCAATCATCTGTTGGTAAGGAATAGGGGCTGAGTGTTCTCCTTGCAAACTATCGAGAAACGTCTGCCAGGCTCCCTGATGGCCCTTATCCTGCCGCAGTGAATGGCGTTTGATCCGACGCCGGCCATTCACGACTGTTTCCAGCTTCCGCCAATCATTTAAGACAGCGATACGTCCGCCGCTGAATACTTCTAAATACTCCTTGGGGAAGGAGCGGTCGCCATTAGCCAGATAGCTGACGATTCCCAGCGACCCATCCGGGAAGCGAAATTGCATCACCACGTTATCTTCGTGATATTTGCCATCATCCGGCAGTCCCCGGGTGGTAACCTCAATTGGGATTTCACCCACAAGAAAGGTTAGAAAATCAATAAAATGACAGCCTTCACCAATGATGCGGCCGCCGCCGACCTGTGGGTCGATCAACCAGTGATCCGAGGGCAGGGCGTTGGCATTGACCCGGTAATGGGCATAGAGAGGTTCCTTGCGCTGGTCGATAAAATCTTTCAGCCGGACGGCCAGGGGTGCGAAGCGCCGGTTAAAACCGACCATTAATTGGGGTTGGTCGGGTGTGTTAAACAACTCAACCACCTGGTCGAGTTGATCCCGGTTAATGGCCAGTGGCTTTTCACAGTAAACGTGTTTCCCGGCTGCAAACGCATCCTGGATCTGCGCGGCATGCAGGTTGTGCCGGGTCAGAATGGCGATCATGTTGATGGCCGGATCCTCGTACAGGGCTTCAGGCTTGCTGTCAGAAAAACCAAAGCCAAACCTTTTGGCTGCATGCTGAGCACTCACGCCCGATGCCGAAACAATCCCCACCGGTGCAATACCGCCGGCTTTTTTAACGGCGGGTAGAAAGGTAGAAAGGGCATAATTGCCAGCACCCAACACGCCGAGGGCCAGAATTTCACCGGGTTTAACCCGTACGGTGGGCGCGTTCACGTTTGGGATGCGGTTATCCTTGGGCGGCTTCCCCGCCTCATAGGTCAGGAGGACTCCCAGATATGGCTCTTCACCAGTGATAACCCTGTAGGCACGTTCCCCTTCCTCGATGGGTATCCGGTGGGAGATTAATGGATTGACATCGATCTTCTTCTGAGCCAGCAGGTCGATAAAGGCTTCCATATTGCGGCCTTCTGTCCAGCGGACATAACCGATGGGGTAGTCCCGGGCTTTTTCCTCGTAGTTCGGATCATACCGCCCCGGGCCATAGGAGCGTGAAACGATCAGTTCGAGTTCCTTCTCAAAATAGGTTTTCCGGGGAATATCCATGCCCACAGCACCGACCACAATCACCCTGGCCCTATCTCGCGCGATATTGCCGGCCAGTTCAATGGTTTCGTTTGAAGCGGTGTCCGCACAAATCAACACGGCATCCAGGCCATGTCCTTTGGTAAAGGTGTCACTGGCTTCCTGTGCTTGCGAAGGCTTCACGGCCATGTGCGTGCCCATCTGGCCAGACCTTTCAATGCGGGCCGAATCAAGATCGATACCCAAAACCTGGCAACCTGCTGCCTGCGCGATCGCAGTAGCAAGCATGCCCAGCAGACCCAGACCAACCACACCTACCCGTGCTCCGACCTGTACATCGGCCAACCGGAATCCTTGCATGGCAATCGCCCCGATGGTCGTGAAAGCAGCAGCTACAAAATCAACTTCTTCTGGGATGGAGACCATCAGGTTTTGAGGGATGGAGGCAAACTCAGCATGGACAGCATACCCACCTCCGCCGCAGGCCACCCGTTCACCAGCCTTGAAACCGCGCAGCCCTGGCCCGGCCTCGATGATCGTGCCGGCAGATGCGTAACCCAGCTGCAGCGGTTGATCTAATTTGTTCATCGCAGCATCATAGGTGGTCAGCAGGCCTTCCCGCTTTGCTTTGTTGATCACCTCGCGTACCAGGTCAGGCCGCGATTTAGCCTTTCCCACCAGACCCTGCCGGGCAAATTCGACGAGCATACGTTCGGTTCCGGCAGATACCACAGATACAGCGGTGCGTACCAATGCAGTGCCCTGACCGGGTTTTGGAACAGGAACATCGGTCACCTGGGTTTCGCCTGTTTTCATATTTTGTAGCAATTGTTTCATGGGTAGACACTCTTTTGAAGGAAATGAATGATAATCAAATTATAGCGCATACCGGATTTTGGTGGTTCTTGGCAGGAGGGGTTCAGCTCTTTGTGTTCAGGTTTTGAAAGTAAAGAACTGTTCACCTGTTCTTAAATAAAAAAAGATTGCCGCAAGGGGCAACCTTTGGAAAATGCCAGTATTAATCAGCTTTCGGATTTATTGCTTTTTTCTGATTTTTCCGTGGTTTTTACTTCGCTCTTGGTTTCGGAATCTTTTTCTTTCTTTTCCGAATCTTCTTTATCCGCGTTGTAAGATTGGCCGGAAGGGGAGCGGTTATCTGTTGCGTAGAATCCTTTGCCCTTAAAAACGATCCCCACAGGCTGGTAGACCTTGCGTAAAGCAGCTTCGCTGCATTCAGGGCAGATCAGCAGGGGCTCTTCGGTGAACTTCTGATATTGATCGAAGCGGATCCCGCAATTTTCACATTGATAGGTATAGGTTGGCATAACAAACTTCCTGAACTTTATCTCAAAAGATTATAGTCCCCTTATGTGCCAATGGCAAGTGCCATCGCTGGAGATTTAATGAATTTCATATAAAAATCCGTTTCATATGACAGATTTCCATTGACTCAGGTACTTGGAATACGCCATGTATCACTGGTATAATGCCGGCATGTTTAAAATGAAGCTTTTGGCTGTTGGTTTTGTCATCCTGACTTCTCTGATGCTGAGTGCCTGTGCACAAGATATGGAACCTGTGACAGCAACACCGTCCCCAACCTTGGGCGGTACACTGCGTCCCTATCCGACAGGTACACCTACGCACACACCCTGGCCAACGGACTATGTTACACCGACTCCCACGCCGACCGTTACACCTACTGCGACTCAGGTGTTCTATGAGGTCCAGGAGGGAGACGATATGTACAGTATTGGCTGGCGTTTTAAAATCTCCCCCCAGGAGATCATGACTGCCAATCCGGATGTTAATCCCCGTTCAATGAGCATCGGCGAGTCATTATTTATTCCGATCACACCTGCACCGGAAGCCACGCCAACTGAGATGGTTGAACTGACGCCGACGGCCACCCAACCTTATGAAGGCCTGGTTACGCCTGATTGTTACCCTGATGCCCTGGGTGGGTTATGGTGCTTTGTTTTAGTCGAAAACGAGGAAACGGAGGCCCTGGAGAACATCTCGGCGATTATCACAATCGGGACAGGCGATGAAAAGAGGGAAGAGATAGCCATCATGCCTTTAAATCTCTTGCCGGCGGGTGAATCACTTCCTCTGATCGCGTATTTTCCACCGCCAATTTCACAAACTACAGATATCTCAGCGAAAATCGATTTTTTCCTGCCCGTGATGCCCGACGATCAGCGCTATTTACCGGTGACGGTTGAAAATCAATCGGTTGACTTCAATCAAAATGGGATGATTGCTAAAGTGAGCGGCTCAATCTTGCTTCCCGCAGGGGAACCTCAGACGCGCTATATCTGGGTGGCCGGGACTGCCTTTGATGAAGATGGACAGGTTGTTGCAATACGCCGTTGGGATAGTGAACGTCAGCTCTCGGGCGGAGAACGAGTTGAATTTGAGTTGTTCCTCTACAGCCTGGGGAATCCCATCGATAGGGTGAACCTGCTGGTAGAAGCACAACCGGTCATTGAAAACGATGATCAATAGGGATGATTTTGGGTTTTTTAGCGTAATATCCGGGGTATGATGGATATTGGACATTGGCTTAAATCGAAATTAGTGACTGACCGGGGCATAAAATGAAACAACAACCGCTTGCACCTTTACCATGGGAATTACGAACCTACATCATGGGCATCATCAATGTTACCCCCGATAGTTTCTCAGGGGATGGGATCATGCAAGCCGATGATGTCATTCGAGCTTCTGTGAATCAGGCGCGCTTATTTCTACGGCAGGGTGCAGATATCCTCGACATAGGCGGTGAGAGCACCAGGCCAGGATCAGAACCCATTGACGAGCAACAGGAGCTCGACCGTGTCATCCCCGTAATCAAGGCCATTCGCAACGCCTTTCCCGAAGTCCGAATCTCAATTGATACGTATAAAGCATCCGTTGCAGAAAAAGCCCTTACGACCGGTGCAAATTGGGTTAATGATGTCTGGGGGTTTCATGCCGATCCCGAACTACCAGCTGTCGTGTCTGAGTTTGGCGTACCCGTTGTTTTGATGCACAACCGGTCCAAACCCGGTTCAGCCCAACTGGAGGCCCGCTTGGGCGGTCGTTATGTGGGGGTAGAATATGATGACCTGATAGGTGATATCCGGCGTGAGCTGCTGGAAAGCGTTGCCCTGGCACACCAGGCCGGTATCCCGGATGATCGCATCATTCTCGATCCTGGGATTGGTTTTGGAAAGACGGTATCGCAGAATCTCGAATTGCTCGACCGGCTGGACGAGATCAAAGACCTCGGTTATCCACTCCTCGTCGGCCCTTCACGAAAATCCTTCATCGGTTATACCCTGGATCTGCCCCCGGATGAACGTGTCGAGGGGACGGCGGTGGCTGTCTCGTTGAGCATTGACCGGGGTGCAAATATCGTCCGGGTGCACGATGTGGGTGTGATATCACGTGTGGTGCGAATGACGGATGCCATTGTCCGGCGAAACCAGGCTGGTCAGGAAAGTTGATGGGGTTTGGAAAAAGACAACAACATCAATAGCCTGTTTTTGGTGGGGGTAACTGGTTGATTTCCCAGATGATTTGTGGCAGCATTGCAAGTTTCTTCAGGTCAGTGGTGAACGCACGTTGATCGAAAACCTGATAATTAATGGCTTCGATTTCATCGAGGATCTTACGGTAAATCAGGGCGGCACAACCGACAGCCAGGTGGGCTGAAGGGTGAAGCAGCTTAATCCCCGGTAGGGCCTGCTGAAAGAGATCACGCGCGCGTTTGATCTCAAATTGCATCAATGCCATAAACCGTGCGTCATGAGTATTCTCCCTGATTGACTCCAGGGTCATGCCGAAGCGATCTAAATCTTCCTCCGGCAGATAAACCCTGTCTCTTTCAAGATCTTCACCTACATCACGTAAAATATTGGTTAATTGCAAGGCAATGCCAAGTTTAATGGCATAAGGGGCAGCCTGAGATTCAGAAACTCCTTGAGCCAGGCCAATAATGGGTATGGAAAGCAGCCCCACGGTTGAAGCCACGTGATAAC
>SKPR01000212.1 GCA_007119455.1 Candidatus Brevefilum sp.
AACATGCATTGCAGGCTGGTGGGAGGACCATCGCTGTCCTTGGAAGCGGGGTTGATGTGATTTATCCCCCCGAACACCGTAAATTAGCAGACGCAATTGCTGAAAATGGTGCAGTCATCAGCGATTACCCGCTGGGAACACGTCCAGAAGGGGTTAACTTTCCACCCAGGAACCGCATCATTGCCGGTCTTTCCCTGGCCACCATCGTGGTTGAAGCCGGTGAGCGAAGCGGCGCATTAATAACGGCTGATTTTGCACTGGAACAGGGGCGTGATGTGTTTGCAGTGCCTGGAAATGTATTATCACCAGCCAGTCGGGGAACCAACCAGTTGATCCAGAATGGTGCCTATGCGCTGATATCACCTCAGGATGTTCTGGATGTGCTTGATCTGGGTCAGGTTGAAGCTTATCAGGATGCACGGCAGGTACTGCCAGCTGATAAAACAGAAGCGAAAATACTCAGAGTGATTGATTACGAACCGATCCATGTAGATGAAATTTGTCACGCGGTAAACATGTCCGTAGAAAAAGTTTCCGCTGCTCTTACTATGATGGAATTAAAGGGTATGGTTCAGCATGTTGGGGGAATGCGTTATGCCGCGGTACGAGAGATGACCAAAAGGTAAGGAGAAATTGATGAAGGATGGATACTATGCCGTAATCATGGCAGGCGGCAGTGGCACGAGGTTGTGGCCGATGTCTCGAAAAGCCAGGCCAAAACAAACACTGAAGCTCACCAGTGATCGAACTTTGTTTCAAAAAGCAGTTGATCGTTTGGTAGGACTGTTTCCCTTTGAACGGATTCTGGTGGTCACGGTTGCTGAACAGGTCGAATTACTGAGGAACGAATGTCCTGAGATTCCTTTAGAAAATTTTATCCGGGAACCGTTACCCAGGGGCACTGCTTCGGTTGTTGGACTGGCTGCTGTTGCCATCCAAAAACGCGATCCTCAGGCGACCATGGCAATCTTGACCGCCGATCACTTGATCAAAAATGAAGCCCACCTGCGTGAATTGCTTTTGAGTGCTTATGAGGTTGCTCGGGAGGATTTCCTGGTTACCCTGGGAATTACACCCACTTATGCGGCTACTGGTTATGGTTACATTCAAAAAGGGGATAAACTTGGGAAATTTGGTGGTTTATTGTCCTTCCAGGTTCAAAAGTTCAAAGAAAAACCAGATGAGGAACTGGCTAAATTACTTGTTCAAGATGGTGAACATGTTTGGAATTCCGGGATGTTCATCTGGAAGGTTGAAACTGTCATGGCAGAATTTGACCGGCAGATGCCTGAGTTATCCGAAAAACTTGATGAAATAAAAAAGAGCTGGTCCAGCAGTGAGCAGGAAGAAACCCTGGCTGCCATCTGGCCAACGATCAAACCTCAAACGATTGATTATGGGATTATGGAAAATGCGCAGAAGGTTGCGGTCATCCCGGCGGTTGGTCTTGGTTGGAATGATGTAGGTAGTTGGGAATCGTTATTTGAATCGTTAGAAGGGGATGAATCTGGAAACATCCATTTAAAGGGTGAAACCATAGCATTTGACACGCAGGGTACACTCATTTGTGAAGATTCCACGGATCGCCTGATTGTTACATTAGGGGTTGAGGATTTGATTATTATTGATTCCGGTAATGCAGTACTTGTCTGTGACCGGAAATATGCACAGCGAATTCGTGATGTTGTTCAATATTTACAACAGCACGGTCGCAAGCATTATTTGTAGGAGTTTTAAAAATTGGAAGCATATTGTGTAAAGTGTCGAGAAAAAAGAGAAATTATTGAGCCTGAAGCAGCCTATAATGCTGCCGGAGCGCCGGTCACCAAAGGCACTTGTTCTGTTTGTGGAACAAAAGTCTATCGGATGGGAAGAACAGAGGCCCACGAAGGTATTCCAAAGCCTGAGGTAACCCGCAAAAAAGAAGTTAAACGGAAGGGGAAGCTGGTAATTGTTGAATCGCCAGCCAAAGCCAAAACCGTTAACCGCTTTTTGGGCAAAGGATACACTGTGAAGGCCTCCGTTGGCCATGTCAGAGATCTATTGAGATCAAAATTGTCTGTTGATGTGGACAATGATTTTACACCGCGCTACCGGGTTCCCAACGAAAAGCGGGATGTCGTCAAGGAATTGACCAAACTGGCCCAGAAGGCAGAAGAAGTCTATCTGGCCACCGACCCTGACCGTGAAGGTGAAGCAATTGCCTGGCACTTAATTGAGGCAACGGATATCGAAAATGAGCGCGCCAATCGGGTAGTCTTTCACGAAATCACGAAAGACGCGGTTGAGCATGCCTTCTCCAATCCACGGGAGATTGATATGGATCTGGTTGATGCCCAACAGGCCCGCCGGATCCTGGATCGTTTGGTTGGTTACGGGATCAGCCCGATCCTCTGGAAAAAGGTCCGCAGTCGTCTTTCAGCCGGTCGGGTCCAGTCGGTAGCCTTGCGTTTGATTGTCGAACGTGAACGTGAAATTGATGCCTTCGATCCAGAAGAATACTGGTCTATCGAAGCGGATCTGTTGCCAGAAGGTGGGAAGGTTCCGTACCGGGCAAAGCTTGCCAAAATCGATGGCGAAGACCCGGAATTGGGTAGTGAAGCGGTTGTTGAAGCCGTTCTGGCAGATATGCACAAAACCACCTTAACGGTTGACACGATCAAGCATGGTCAACGACGTCGAAATCCATCTGCGCCTTTTATCACCAGCACCCTTCAACAGGATGCTTCCCGTAAATTGGGGTTTACAGCTCGGAAAACCATGGCTGTGGCCCAGCAACTTTACGAAGGTATGGAGTTAGATGGTGAGGGTACAACAGGTTTGATTACCTATATGCGAACCGATTCCACGACGATCTCGGAGCTGGCTTCAAATGAGGTGCGTGGTTTCATCAAGACCAAGTACGGGGAGGGTTTCCTGCCAAAAGAACCGCCAACCTATAAGACACGCACCCAATCGGCCCAGGAAGCCCACGAGGCGATCCGGCCGACCTCTGTGCAGAGGCAGCCCAAGGGGATTAAAAAATACCTTACACGAGATCAGTATCGACTGTACAATCTAATCTGGCAGCGTTTTGTTGCATCTCAAATGATGCCAGCAGTTTACAATACGCTTTCTGTTGAAGTTATCGGAGCAGGTGAGCAAGCTGAATATCTCTTACGCGCATCCGGTAGCCAGCTTGAATTCCCCGGATTTCTCATCGTTTACGAAGAAGGAAAAGACGAAGATCAGACAGAGGAGGAAGAAGGCGATAGCGATCGGATACCGATCAATGATATTAAAGAAAATCAGCGGCAATTGCTTCAGGAACTTTTTCCTGACCAGCATTTCACACAACCCCCACCCAGATTCACAGAAGCCTCCCTTGTTCAGGTATTGGAAGAAAATGGCATTGGGCGGCCGTCGACCTATGCCCCGATCCTGTCGACAATCCAAAACCGGGGATATGTTGTCCGAGAGGGCAAACGTCTCATTCCGACAGAAACAGGTATCCTGGTCAACGATCTGGTGGTTGAATTTTTCCCGCGCATCGTTGACATCAACTTTACCTCACGTCTTGAAGACCAGCTTGACCTGATTGCATCTGGTGAAGAAGAATGGGTTGAGGTAATCCGTGAATTTTATGAGAGCTTTTCTGATCGTCTTGAGCATGCAGAAGCAGCCATGCCAGAAAAAAAGGCTGAGTTACAGAAAATCGGTCGGGATTGCCCCAAATGCGGACATGATCTGATTATCCGCTGGGGCCGTTATGGAAAATTCATCAGCTGCAGTAATTTCCCGGATTGCCGGTACACAGAACCCTACCTGGAGAAAATTGGCATGACCTGCCCGCAATGTGAGGAAGGGGACGTCGTTCGGCGTAAAACCCGCAAAGGCCGAACGTTTTATGGTTGTTCGCGATACCCCGAATGTGATTTCACATCCTGGAAACAGCCTGTACCGACACCCTGCCCGAATTGCGAGGGTACCCTGGTGATTGCAAATAAACGGCAGGTTACCTGCCTGGATTGTGAAGAAACTTTCTTGCAAGCCGAAGTAATGGAAGAAGCAGAAGTGGCATAAAGCTTGCAATTCCTATTCTGAGTAACTTTATTGTGGATCATGTATAATTGTTCTACAATAGTCAAAATGTTTATTCTTCAATCAAGATAGATGGGAGTTGACGATGGACTCAGAAAAAATCAAAGCTTTGTTGAAAGACTTCAGGATCACCATTCCGGTGGGTGTTGTGTTCGGTTTGATCCTGGGGCTGGTGATTGGTTGGGGAATCTGGCCCGTACAGTGGACAGATCTGGCCCCTTATCACCTCAGACCTGATCTCAGAGAAGATTATTTAAGGATGGCGATTTACACATCCACCTCGGTAGGTGATGAGTCCATCGGGATTAAAGCCTGGAATGAGTTGGAGGACACAGCTCAGGAAACACTTGATTCCGTGATGGCAGAACCAGAATATCTTAATGAAGCCCAGATACTGAGTTTTATGGCCATTGTTGGTGCCCAGCCCATTGAGGAAGTTCCAGAAGTAGAGCCACCTGAGAACGATGAAGAAAGATTGGTTGGAGAAGGTCCGAACTGGCTGCTTCTGGGCGGCCTTTGTCTCATTTTGCTTCTGGTTGCTGCCGCTGTAATTTATTTCCTGGTTATTCGTGCCCGGTCTTCGGACGGAGGGGTTCCTGAGTCCATCAGCCAGAGGAGCGCCGATGTTGGGTTTGAAGAAGATGAAATGCGATATGCCCCAGATGTTGACCATGAACTCGTTGAAGATCGCCGGGCAGAACAGCAGAGCCCAATCGCACAATTTATGACGACATACATGCTGGGCGATGATCTCTATGACGATTCCTTCAGCATTGATGCAGCCACGGGAGAATTCTTAGGAGAATGTGGGGTCGGCATTTCTGAGACTGTGGGCGTGGGTGACCCCAAACGAGTCACTGCCTTTGAAATCTGGTTATTTGATAAAAATGATATTCAAACGGTCACGAAGGTGATCATGAGCGAACATGCCCATGACGATGACAAGCTGCGGTTAAGACTTGAGTCAAAGGGTGAGCCCATTTTGGCTGAACCGGGCAAGCAAGTCCTGCTTGAAACTGCAACCTTGCAGCTCGAAGCCCGGATTGTGGATATGGGTTATGGAGAGGGTGCAGCTCCTGACCTGAGCTTTTTCGATCGGATTACGCTGGAGCTCGCTGTCTGGCCGAAATCATAGATGGGTGTGTAAAAAACCGATTTGAGTAAATCGTTGACTTGAAAGTTTGAGGTGGGTTGGGATTGTAAAACCAACCCACCTTTTTAGATTAATCGATTTCAATAATCAAACATCAGTGTATGATCGATTTTGGTAGATGGTTCTTCAGTTGTGTAATGATTTCATGGATATTCGATCAATTAACGGAAATTCCCGGGTATAAAAAAACAGCCCCAGTCTTTCTCCGGAGGCTGTTCTTGCTAACAAACGGATCAATCATTCAATCTTCAGGATTTTAAATTCGATCTCATTGCCATTGGGCAGCGCTGCTTTAAC
>SKPR01000147.1 GCA_007119455.1 Candidatus Brevefilum sp.
GCTGATAGAGGTTTAATGCCAACGAGGGGGGTTAGCGTTTCTCGCAGGTTGGATAACTGGTCCTGTGCCAGGGCTTTGGTCGGGAAGAGGTACAGTGCCTTACCATCAGGCTGTTTGAGCAGGTTGTTGATGATCGGCAGATTATAACAAAGTGTTTTTCCGCTGGCTGTACCTGAAACAATGACCACATTTTCTCCGTTCTGGAGGGTTTGATAGGCCATGGTTTGGTGGGAGTACAGTGAATTAATTCCCTGTTCAGCCAGACTGGAAATTAAAACCTGCGAAAGCCCCTTGGGAAATTCGTTGAATTCTGCGGGTTTTGGTGCCAGCACACGCCAATCGGCCACATTTTCAGCGATACTGGGTTGGCTTCGCCAACGGTTTAGGATGGTTTTGATCTTCTCTGGCATAGGATTCTTCGAATTTTTGTTTTATATATCATAATCTGTTCCAACGGCGTATGCAATATCTGGCTTGACCAGGGCAATCGCAATGTTGGTTAAAGGATATAAATTGTTCCACTCGATTTCTCAATACGTAGAGTTCTGTCCTCCAATTAATGGGCTTGATAAACTTTAGTTCCACTGGATATCTCAGACAGTTACATTGTATTATCAGAAAAAAAACACCTTCATATAAATTGCATTGAAGTATGGTTTGCGAAACCCATTATGGATACTTGCAGGTGACACCTGTTGCTGAACACCCTCGATTGGACCATCGAAAATAATATTGTTCGTAGGTGCTGACGCGGTTATACTTGCTATGATCTTATCAATTGAAAGCTGTAAGGAGCATCTTAATGAACCGGTCGCCTTCCCATAGACGCTGGGTTTTTGTCATTATTCTGTTTTTATTCTTATTACTCCATCAATTTGATATTTTTATGTTCACGCACCTGATGCCAAGGATCATGGGATTCTTTCAAGTTGCCATTCAGGGTTTTGAGCCGGCCATAATTTTTAATATGGTCGTGTCCATTGTGTTTTTCCTGGTCTGGGGGATTGTTTTTGATAAACATGCCCGCAAAAAACTCCTTTCTGTGGCCAGTTTTATCTGGGGGGCGACGTCCTGGATGATGGCACTGGCGCCAACGTATGGCATTTTTGTGATTTCCAAAGCTGTCAGTGGTATCAGCAACGCCAGTTATTCCGGGATCTATGCCATGGTGGGCGACTTTTTTTCGCCCAAGCACAGAGGAAAGATTCTGGGACTTTTTTATCTGGCTCAACCTTTAGCTTTTCTCCTGTCGATGTTACTTGCTGATGGGATTGTCCCACGGTTTCCCTGGCGGTTAATCTTTATTGTCGTTGGAATGGTTGGCGTGGTGATGGCGGTGTTGATTTTCACGATGGTAGGCGAACCCAAGCGGGGGATGCGTGAACCTGCGTTAAGTGATATTAACATGACCGGTGTTTATGTGCTTGATCTGGAGATTGCCAGAACCATTTTACAAAAGCCTGGTCTGACCTTGATGTATGCCTTCAGCCTGGTGGGGATCATTCCTTGGATTGTCATTACAGGTTGGCTCTTCACTTATCTCAATGTCGTCTGGGCTATGCCTGTTGTGGATATTTATCTCAACCTGCTTCCATCTCTGGTTGCCATCGCTCTGGGTTATCCTCTTGGCGGTTTTCTGGGTGATATCCTCTTCAGGCATACACGCAATGGACGTTTATGGGTGGCTATGGCCGGGGTTATTTTTCCTGGCCTGTTCATTTTCCTGGCATTTAATCTGCTGAATGATCAGTCACAGCTTTTTGTGCTGCTGATGACGGGGATGGGTTTGTTTATGTCCTTTACCTGGCCGAATATCGTGGCTTCGGTGATGGATATCACCTTGCCAGAATTGAGAGCGACTGCAAACGCCCTAGTGTTATTATTCCAGGCTGTTGGCACATTTATTGTGCCTGTTCTGGTGTTTTTTCTTCAGGCCAGAATTGGATTGGGTCCGGCAATCTTATGGACAACCATCGGCCCATGGATGCTTTGCCTGGCAATCCTAATTGCTTTGTTGTTTTTACTACCCGGTGAAATTGAACGGCTCAGGCGGCACATGGCCTACCGGAGCCATTTGGAAGCTCGCTTACAGACCCCCGAGAGAAAAAATTAATCTGCCTGTTTCTTCTTTTGCGCCCTTCGGACCATCCAGTCCATGATAGGGTATGTCAGGTTGCCCATGAGCTGGTTTAATCGGTAAAAGAGTTTGCCTTCAAAACCGGGGATGATGATGTATTTATCCTTCTTCAATCCCTTCAGAACTGAATCTGCCACTTTTTCAGCCGAAAGCACCTTGGCCGAACTGGCAATTTCCTTTGTTTCAATGGGTTTAAGCCGTTCTTCAAAATCAAGTTGCGGGGTTTGGGTGTCGGGCGGAAAAACGATGGCAACCTTGACGCCATGCGGTTTCATCTCAACACGCAGCACATCACTGAGCCCGCGCACAGCATACTTGGAGGCCCCATAACCCGAGTAACCAAACACGCCAATAAACCCTGCCTGGGATGAGATGTTCACCACAGTACCGGAACCCTGGGCAACCAACATCGGGATCAGGCATTTTAAAACGTGAAGTGTGCCGAAGTAATTGATGTCCATCATCCAGTGAAATATTTTGACATCAAGAGCCTGAAAATATCCCGGGTAGGTAACCCCCGCTGAGTTGATAACCAGGTCCGGAACACCAGATTGATCTACCCAGCGGTCAAGGACCTGTGAAAGTGTTTCATAATCGGTAATATCACACGAAAGGGTTTCGATTTTTTGATGTTCACCTGTGGAGATTTCCAGCAGGTCATTTTTTCGTAGCGCCAATTTGTGTTTGTCCCTGGCAAGCAGGCAGACATCAGTGCCCTGTTTGACCAGGGCCTGGGCCAGCGCCAGGCCAATACCGCTGGAACCACCGGTGATCAGTGCCAGTTTATATTCAGGAGACATTAACGTGACCCACAGGAGCTGCAAGCCCCACCAGCGCAGGTCCCGCAACCGTTATTACCGGCAATTGTTCGACCACCGCTGGTGGCATTAAATCGTGAAATTCGCCGTATAATTTGCTCTCCATGGCATTGTTCGCAGACCAGGTCGGAATCTAAATCACTCATGCGGCGGATCAGTTCAAAATCCGTCTGGCAATCCTGGCAGGTATATTCGTATATCGGCATAGGCATCTCATTCACTGGTAATTTATTGATCTGGACATATTTTATCGTATGGTTATGGATGGGTCAATCAGAGGACGGTCCTTTCAGCGGGGTTAGATGAATTATTGCCGTGGTTGATGGCAGATGATCAAGAAAACTGAAGCGTAATCCCATTGGGATTGATGAAAAAAAAGAGACTGGCCATTGCTATTCGGACAGTCTCTCTAAGTGTATCTTTGATTCTTATGCCAGATCTAAATCTGGTAGCGGTCGCGGATGGCCGGGATCAGATAGTCATTGAATGAGCGGTCGCAATCGTAGTCAGGCTCCCAATCCCAATCCTGGCAGGCGGCTGTATCATCCACTTCTTCTGGCCAGGTATCGACGATCTTCTGACGGCATTCATCCACTGCAAATTGAATGTTGGCATCGGGGAAGGCTTCCTGAACGATATCGAAAATCGCCTGAGCCGATAGGCTAAAACTGGTTACGTTATAAACGAATTTGGTCAATCGGCTCTTGGGGACGGCTTCGAGTAAGATCAGGGCTTTAACAGCATCTGGCATGACCATGAAGGGGAGGGTGGTATCCGGGCGGACGAAGCAATTATAAGTTTCGCCCTTGGCTGCAGCATGCAACATCTCCGGCCCATAATCACTGGTGCCACCGGTGGGCATTGTCTCCGCACTGATCAGGCCAGGGAAGCGAATGGCGCGGAAATCAACCGTTTCAGTCCCCCCACAATCTGCCGCCAATTGCCGGTAGTACGAATCATAATAACGACCCAAATGTTCACAATACAGTTTATTACACCCATACATGGTGGTGGGATAATGCCATTCTTCTTCCTTGGCAGCACCTGTTCTGGCTTTTTCTTCCAGGCTTGAAATACCATAAGCCGCAATCGAACTCGGGTAGATAAATTTCACCGACGTGCCCTGCCATTGCGATTGTTCCACGGCTAATCGCAGCAGGTTCATCGTCCCTTCGACGTTGATACGGTGCGCTGTTTCAGGGTTGTACTCTGCCTTGGTGGAGAGGATCGATGCCAGATGATAGATTGTGGCGATCTCGTGTTCGACGACCAGCCGGCCAAGCAACATCTGGTCGAGGATATCACCGACAATATATGTGCTGCACATCGGGCGCAGTGCTTTGTCGAGGGGGACGACATCCAGGGCTACGATATTGGCATCGGTATTTTCTGCGAGGAACCGGATCAATCCATGTCCAATTTCCCCATTGGCACCGGTAATCAACACGACTTTCTGACGCATAAACGCCTCCTTTTTATGTGGTGAGTAAAGCTAAAACGAGACCGTTCACTATTGTAATGTAAAAATTTCGAAAACACCGCCAATGCCTGACCAGATTGGTGGGATGTCTCTTCTCAATCTATGCTCATAGAAATATTCATACGCCGAATATTGTCGATAGATTGCGGTAGAACAAGCATGACAATGATGCTCATATCATCCTTTGGCCGGCCGTCATCAAGTCGGATGGCGCGATTTAGAAGAAAATCTGCAATTTCCTGGGCTGTGGGTTCCTGTTCATCTATCAGGGCTTCGATCGTCGTGCAAATATCCAGAGATTGTTGGGTCAACCGACCGGCATTGTAGACCCCATCGGAAAAGGCTACAATAGCCGTCCCCGGTTGGATGGGTAGTTCAACGATCGAAGGAGAAATATCCACCCGTTCGCCGATGGGTTCACATTCGCTGGAAAGGCAATCTACAGCTTCGTCATCGGTAATCAGGAAAACCGGCACCGGGCTGTTGCGCGACACGATGATCGTATTTGTCTGGAGGTCAGCACTGATGACGTTCAGATTGGCCCGTACATTTCCCTGATGTTCGGCAAAAATACTGCTCGATGCGGCCCGGATAGAAGCGCCATCTCGCACGCCCTCGCTGATATGATCGATCACCCTGTGACTGACCATGGTGGAGATTGCCTTGCTGCTCCGGGTGTTGATCTGGCCATCTGCCAGCACAACGGAAATGCCGCCATTGGGGCGTTCGATCACTTCGACCGTATCACCGCTTTGACCATTCCCATATTTATCAATCTTTGAAACCGCTACCCGTAATTCCATGTCTTCATTTTACATCAAAATTTAACGATCTGAGGTGATATCGGCCATTTTTTGGATTAAAATCATAGATGATGGTCAGCCCACCAATATCTTAATCTCGCTCATGAGCTGCAGGAAAAAATCATGTTTGGACAGGAAAGCCGTTCTTTGATCAAACCAAACCGTATGCGTCAGTACACACTGGCCTTGCTGGTGATGGGATTGATCTCACTGACCATGGTCACCGGATGCGAAACACTGGACCCAATCCAGCCAATTTCCGTCGATCATCCA
>SKPR01000152.1 GCA_007119455.1 Candidatus Brevefilum sp.
AGTTCAACAGGCCATGCGAAAAGCTGTGAAACAAAGGCTGGAACAGACCTAGTCAAACCACACCACCCACGATCAGTTTAATGATGTGGCAAGTGGAGGTTAACAAAAGAAAGGTTTTTTAATGGTTAAGAAAATTTTATTCGTTTGGATAGTTGGCTTATTGTTGATCTCAGCCTGTGTAGCGGCCACACCTGAACCAGTCGAACCACCCGTACCAACACCGACCGAAATTGTAGAAGTCGATGAACGGGAGCCGGATGAGATAGCACCTACTGATGAAATGGCCTGTTTGACGGTTTATGATTATCAAACTTCACCGGAAACCGATCAATATCAGGACATAGCTGATCAATTGCCCCCGGTCACAGATGATGATTGGATCCATGGCAACCCGGATGCACCGATCACCGTTGTTACATACAGTAACTTCCAATGTCCTGCCTGCGCTAATTATGGGATGTATCTCAATGCATTATTGGATTTCTTCCCAGATTCTTTGCGGGTGGTCTACAGACACCTGCCGTTGGCGTCCATTCATGATAAAGCTTATATCGCTTCTATGGCTTCAGAAGCCGCTGGTGCGCAGGGCGCTTTTTGGGAGATGCATGATCTTTTGTATATATACCAGAGCCAGTGGTTTGGTTTTTCTGAAGAGGAATTTATCAATTGGGCGATCTTCCAGGCTGAGGCCCTTGAGCTGGATGTTGATCAGTTTGAAGCAGACCTGGTGGATGCAGAGATCAGGGCCGAGTTAGAAGAAACGACCGGTGAATGGTTGGGAATCGGTGTGCATTACACACCTTTTGTGGTTATCAATGACCGCATCTTTCGAGATAACCAGCCCGACCTTTTTAAATTAATCGGGATCCATGAATTTGATGGGCATCAGGAATGCCCGCCTTGGGTCATTAACCCCGAAGCAAACTATACTGCCGTTTTGGACACCAGTGCTGGTGAAATTATAATTGAGCTATTTCCCGGTTCGGCACCCCTGGCCGTTAATTCCTTCGTCTTCCTGGCTCGTGATGGGTGGTATGATGGCGTATTTTTCCATCGTGTGTTGGAGGATTTTGTCGCCCAGGCAGGCGATCCATCCGGTCTGGGCGTGATTGGGCCGGGTTATACCTTCGTCAATGAAATTGACCCAGAACTTTCCTTTGATCGTGCTGGCATCCTGGGTATGGCCAATGCTGGGGTAGACACCAACGGCAGCCAGTTCTTCATCACCCTGGGACCGGCAGCCAATCTGGATGGCGGATATTCGATCTTTGGCGAAGTTACTCAAACCAGCCTACCAGTGCTGGACGATATCGCCTTACGTGATCCGCAAACAGCAGATGATTTTGAGAACGCCACGGTGATCTTTGGTATCGAAATTATCGAAAATTAAATAACAAAAGGAAAATTAAATGACGGCATCAAAAGCAACGGGGAGAGACTGGCGGACAATCCTTATCCTGGCGATCAGCGTATTGGGGATCGTGTTTTTTGCCATACAGGTTTTGGTGATGGGGATATTCTGGTTGGTGTCTTTGATTGACCCGGCTACCGGTATCCAGCAGGCCATTTCCATCGGCCTGTTTATGTGGTCATCCATACTTGCCGGGTTGTTATTGATCCCGTTGATTATTTTGAGCATTAACCGTTTACGAGGGAAACCCGTTCCCGATTGGCTCGATACCCGCAGGCCAACCGTCCGAAAATTTTCCACCCGCATCATTCTTCTATGGCCCCTTCTGGTGCTGTTGGGCTGGTTGGTGGCTGGTCAACCACCTGTTGCGGTCTTTTTGTTAGGTCCGATAAATGTAATCGTAGCAGGCATCCCGGTTCTGTGGATTTATCATAATGCCCGCAAGGATTTGGAAGGCGGATCACAACTTCGATTATGGCAGATTTTTGGCTTCAGCATCACTGTTATGCCCATTCTGGTTATTATTGCTGAGATTCTCGCATTGGTGGTCCTCGGTGGTTTTGGATTGCTCTGGTTTAGTGTCAGAATTGCCCTGGACCCTCAGCTAGAGCAGGAATTGATGCAAATCATTAACCAGCTTTCAGCCCTCGGTGATGATGTTGATGCGATCATCCAGTTG
Organism: Candidatus Brevefilum sp.; assembly: GCA_007119455.1. Taxonomy (GTDB): domain Bacteria; phylum Chloroflexota; class Anaerolineae; order Anaerolineales; family Anaerolineaceae; genus Brevifilum. The sequence continues at coordinate 2,091 of SKPR01000152.1, forward strand.
TTTGAACCTTATCTTTTGCAACCCGGTGTGCTTGTCTGGGTCTTCGCAGTTTTTGCCGGAATCATCCCAATTATTGAGGAGGCCATGAAGCCGATGGCGCTCTGGCTTTTGGCTCGAAAGAAGGTTTCTCCCCAAATTGGCTTTGTGAGTGGTTTGGTATGCGGCGCTGGCTTTGCATTGGTGGAAAATGTGCTCTATTTCACGACAGTGGTGGCATCTGAGGAATGGCTCTTTATGGCCATAGGCAGGGCTGGTACCGGTGTTTTACATATGCTTGCGTCGGGATTGGTGGGTTGGGGGCTGGCCAAGGCCTGGCTAAACCGTAACTGGATCTTTCTGGTGCTAACCACGATCGCTGCTTTTCTTTTTCATGGTTTGTGGAATGGCTTTGCCCTGGTGTCAGGGTTTGCTCCGATTTATATTTTAGGTGAAGAACCGACCCTGGGACAGTCTTTTTTATTTTTTGCTCCGGTTTTTGTGTTGCTGTTGGTCTCTGTGATTGTCCTATTTATCATCAACCGGCATCTTTCAACAACTAAAACAGTTGATGAAATAAAAGCCAGCAATCATTGAGGAAAAGATGTTTTCACAATTGATTATTTAACATTTATCATTATGTCGACCCCGAAATTCTTATTGAGGACACATTGATGCATGAATATCCATTACTGCCAGTTATTCGTTCCATTGTCCGGACTTTGACCCGGTTTACCGTGGAGGGGGCGGAACATGTCCCAGAAGAAGGTGGGCTACTGATGACAAGCAACCATCGCAGCCGACTTGATACACCTCTTTTGATGACTGCCACACATCGAAACGATCTGGTGGCGATTGTCGCGAAAAAATACCAGAAAAAGGCAATTTTTAAATGGATACTGGAGAAGATTGGAACGATGGTCTGGATGGATCGGGACACGACCGATTTTTCTGCTGTAAGGCAGTCGTTAGAACAATTGCGGATGGGGAAAATTGTGGGTATTGCACCTGAGGGGACCCGAAGCCGGGATTCCATCGGGATGCTGGAAGGTAAACAGGGAGCTGCTGTGCTGGCCGCTCGTGCTTCGGTTCCGATTCTGCCAATTGGCATCATTGGGTCGGACAAGATCAACCATTATTGGAAGCGCTTAAAACGACCGCCAATTACCCTCAGGGTGGGTAAGCCCTATACCTTACCGGAAATTGATATGAATGATCGGCAGGCCTGGCTTAAAAAGTACACAGATGAGATCATGTGCCAGATTGCAGCCCTTCTCCCGCCAGAATACCGGGGATTTTATGCCGATCACCCCAGGCTGACGGCTTTATTATCCGAGCCGCCAGATGAATAAAAAAAGCTGGATGTAGTTCTTTGATCGGATCGGTTGTCTGCAGCTAGCAGAACCCTTCATAGGCAAAAATTTTCGCTTCTCGATCATCAAAAATTTTTATTTTTAAAATCACATAACGGCTCAGCATGCAAGGGAGTATGGGACCCCAGCCTTCAGCAGCAGTGCTGCCTGAGCCGTTGCTTTTATTTTGAACATCTCTGTAAAAAACCTGAGTTTTTCGAATGGTATAATCCAAACGTGGAATCGGATCTTGATTTTGGTGATGTGCTGCGATTAAGGAAGCCGCACCCCTGCGGGGGTTTTGAGTGGCGTGTTGTGCGTTTGGGTGCAGATATTGGGCTGGAGTGTCTGACTTGTGGTCGGCGTGTCATGTTGGAACGACGTGCCCTGAAACACAGGATAAAGGCTGTCGTTCGTAAGGGGGAGGAGCATGACCGGCAAAATGGCTGATAAACCGCATATTCTCTTTCTCTTTTCTGATACGGGCGGCGGTCACCGCAGCGCAGCAAAGGCCATCATCGAAGCGATTAATATTTATCATCCAGACCGGGTAACAACGGAGATGCTGGATTTTTTTGTTGAATACGCACCACCGCCTTTTGACAGGGCTGTGCAAACCTATGGTCCCATGGCCCAGGTGCCGGATCTTTGGGAGTTGGGTTATAAACTCAGCAATGGGAAGTACCGTTCAAGACTGGTTCATGATGTGCTGTGGCCTTATATCCGAAAATCAACAACCAGCCTGCTCAGAGAGCACCCATGCGATATGTTTGTCTCAGTCCATCCGATTATCAATACCCCCATCCTGCGGGCTCTTGGCCCGAATCCCAAACCCTATATCATTGTAATCACCGATATGGTTACCACCCATGCTTTCTGGTACAACAATAATGCCACACTGACGCTGTCGCCAACCCGTGAGGCCAGGGAAAGGGGCCTTCAAATAGGCATGGCCCCGGCGAAGATTGAAGAAATTGGTCAGCCAATTGCTGACAAGTTTCGCCATCCACCACCGCCTAAGGAAGCGTTACGTGAGGCCCTTGGCTGGCCCCAGAATCGCCTGGTGGTGCTGATGGTCGGCGGTGGAGAGGGGATGGGCCCAATTGAGGAAACGGTCCGCACGGTTGATCGAGCCAGGCTTGATCTGATGATGGCCATTATCACCGGTCGTAATCTATCCATTAAGCATAATTTAGAGAAGTCACGATTGGTTACAGACCATGAGATTTATGGTTTTGTTGAGAACATGCCAGATCTCATGTATGCAGCAGATGTGATCGTCACCAAAGCAGGTCCCGGGACAATATCTGAAGCGTTTATCGCCGGTTTACCGATCATTCTCTATTCAAGGATGCCCGGTCAGGAAGAGGGCAATGTCGATTATGTTGTGGATAAAGGCGCTGGTGTCTGGGCCCCTTATCCGGAAAAAGTTGTCACCACCCTCCGGCGTTGGGTAGATAACCCGGGGGAGCGAAACAAGGTGGCTGACATTTCTAAAAGTCTTGCCAGACCGGATGCATCAAAAAATATTGCAGAAAAAATAATTCAAATTGTTGATCAGCCCCAAATCTGATATTATTATATTTGTTATGCCGATATTAGATAACCGTCACTTTGAATTTTTCAGCCACAGCCCGGATCAGACCCGGCGGCTGGGAATCCACCTCGGTGGTCGCATTAATGATGGGGATGTGATCTGCCTGGAAGGAAAACTCGGATCCGGTAAAACGACCCTCGTGCAGGGAATTGCCCAGGGATGGGGAGCCCTTGACCCGGTATCGAGTCCGACTTATTTGATCGTAAACGAATATCGCAGAGCGGATAACCAACGTCTTTATCATCTGGATGCCTATCGCCTGGACAATGCACTGGATGCAGAATTTTTAGATTTTGACCGGATGCTCAGCCAGGGGCCGATTGTGATCGAGTGGGCGGAGCGGATTATGGAAGTCCTTCCTGAGCAACATCTCTGGATTAGTTTTTCCTACACCGGGGTTGAGCACCGGGCCATGATGCTCAAGCCTGAGGGAAAAAGGTATGAGATGATGGTTGACGGACTTCGACGGAATTTATACGGAGATTTCTAGTGTTACTCGCAATTGATACATCCACATCCTGGATCAGCCTGGCACTTTACGACGGCACTTATATTCTTTATGAAACAACCTGGCAAAGCTTGCATCATCACACCGTTGAACTGGCGCCGGCTATTGATCAACTTTTTGACCAGACGACAACCAGCAAACAGCAGTTGACCGGTCTGGCCGTCGCAACGGGCCCCGGGTCCTTTACCAGCCTGCGCATTGGACTGGCAGCCGTGAAAGGCCTGTCAATGGCCCTCAACATCCCTGTGGTAGGCGTACCATCTTTAGATGTTATTGCTGCAGCGCATCCCCTGGACGAAAAACCTCTGATTGCCGTATTGCATGCAGGTCGCAAACGACTGGCATACGTGCGTTACCATGTCGAAGGTGACTCCTGGCAGGCACAGACAAAACCGGATGTCATCAGTCCGGAAGATTTGGTCAAGACGATTGAATCCCCCACCCTCATCTGTGGCGAGCTTTCAAGAGAGGCGCGGACTGTGATTGGACGGCGTTGGAAAAACGCCTTGATTGCATCACCAGCGCTCTGTTTACGGCGGGCAGGTTTCTTGGCTGAGGTGGGTTGGGAGCGTTTGATCAATGGCCAGTCTGATGATGTGGTTAGCCTGTCACCGATTTATTTAAGCACCACCAGCGCGATCCCCGAATAAAATGCCCGAACCACAAGACGGGATGCACATCAGCTACCGTCCGATGAAGCGATCCGATCTTGACCAGGTTGTTGCCCTGGATCGCGCCTCATTTCCATCTCCCTGGCCACGTGACGCATTTTTAATGGAATTGTTAAAAGGGCGTCAATCTGTGTGCTGGATAGCGGAAACAGAAACAGAAACAGGCACGCGGGAATTGATGGGTTCGATCGTCATCTGGCTGGTTCTTGATGAAGCCCACATTGGCACCCTGGCTATCAAACCTGATTTCAGACGGTTGGGGATTGCGCAGGATTTATTATCAAAAGCTTTACGGGTTTCTTACCAGCGCGGTGCCAGACAGGCCATTCTTGAGGTCAGGGCCAGCAACCATCCGGCACAAAACCTTTACAGAAAATTTGGTTTTGAAGTGGTTGGAGTCCGCAAAAACTATTACCAGGATAATCAAGAAGATGCATTGTTAATGACCCTTTCATCACTTGACCCTGACGTCCTGACCGATTTAGGCGACGATGATGAACAACTTGAATGATGTGAATGAATAGCAGTTACAGGAGGATAAATTGAAACCGGAAGAAATTCTACAAGAAGTTGCACAACAAACAGCTGTCTGCACCCGATGTAAGTTGCACCATTCACGGAAAAAAGCCGTGCCTGGTGCGGGTGACCCCCACAGCTCAGTTATGTTTATCGGCGAAGGACCCGGTTTTCACGAAAACGAACAGGGGTTACCATTTGTAGGAGCAGCCGGCAAGTTTCTGGATGAGCTTTTAAAAGAGGCTGGTTTGAGCAGGGACATTGTATTTATCACCAACATCGTCAAATGCCGCCCGCCTGGGAATCGTGATCCGCAGGTCGAGGAATTGGCGGCCTGCAGGCCTTACCTCGAGCGTCAGATCGCCGCCATTAACCCGGATGTGATCGTCACCCTTGGCCGTCATTCCATGGGGACGTTTCTCAACAATGGGAAAATCAGCAGCATCCACGGCCGCTCATATTGGATTAATGGCCGGATGATTGTGCCGATGTACCATCCTGCTGCAGCCCTGCACCAACCCTCCTTACGCAGTGTCGTCAAAGAAGATTTTGGGAAATTGCCCGCTTATCTGGAAGCTGCCCAAAAAAACCGTCAGTCGCAGGTTGATTTGGATCCATCAGATGGCGATGAGGTATCGGACGAATCAATCGATAATAATGGAACTGAACAGCTCAGCCTCTTTTAACCCGATAAATTTCTCATTAAGCGGGTTATGATAAAATAATTTTCTGGTTCAACTTAGTAATCAAGGAAAAAGACATGGGCACAACGAAAGAAAATCTGCATAGTAAGCTTTCTGATCGAACAGCCAGGGTTGGCATTATCGGTATTGGTTACGTGGGCCTGCCATTGGCTGTGGTATTTGCTGAAGCTGGCTTTGATGTGGTCGGTGTGGATCCGGCTGAAGATAAAGTTGCCGCCATTAATCGTGGCGAGTCTTATATCCTGGATGTGGAAACAGAGCGGGTTCGCGTACTGGTTGACGCCGGTAAGCTGCGGGCCAGTACCGATTATTCCGTCCTTGCTGATGTAGATGCCGTCTCAATATGCGTTCCAACACCTCTCAGGAAAACGGGCGACCCGGATCTGTCCTTCATTGCAGCGGCTGCCAATGATCTGGCGCCCAACTTACGTAAGGGGATGGTGGTCGTCCTCGAATCCAGCACTTACCCAGGGACAACTCGCGAGATGATCCTGCCAGTTCTGGAATCCGTCAGCGGTCTGACTGTCTGTGAGGACTTTTTCCTGGCTTTTTCGCCAGAACGGGTTGACCCGGGACGGACAGATTGGACCACGATAAATACCCCCAAAGTGATCGGGGGCATCACGCCGGACTGTGGTGAGATGGCTTCCGCCTGGTATGACCAGGCACTGGACACAATCGTGCCCGTTTCAACCTGTGAAGTGGCAGAAATGACCAAACTCCTGGAAAACACCTTCCGGATGATCAATATCGGCATGGTCAATGAATTGGCCATCATGTGTGACCGCCTGGGTATTGATGTCTGGGAAGTGATCGATGCGGCTGCGACCAAACCCTTTGGCTTCATGAAATTCACGCCCGGGCCTGGACTTGGCGGTCACTGTATTCCCATCGATCCGCTCTACCTCTCATGGAAACTGAAATCCCTGAATTACAACGCTCGTTTTATTGAGCTGGCCTCCGAGATCAATACCAATATGCCCCGGTATACGGTGGGCAAGATCCAGGATGCCCTTAACCAGCACAAGAAGCCCATCAACGGCAGCCGTATCCTGATCGTGGGGGTGGCTTACAAGCCCGACATTGATGATCTACGCGAATCCCCGGCTCTGGATGTGATTCACCTGCTCAAGGATAAAGGTGCTGATGTGGCCTACCATGACCCATTTATCCCCTACCTGAACCATGATAACCTCGACATGGATTCAGTTGAAGACCTGCTTCCTGAAGTAAACGCAGCGGATTGTGTGGCTATCATTACCAATCATAGTGTCTATGACTACCAGGCCATTCTCGAAAATGCTCAAATATTGGTGGATACCCGCAACGCCCTCGGGCTGACCGGGCAAATTCATCCGAAAGTGGTCAAGCTTTAATGGCACAATATCTTCTCAGTGGCGCAGCTGGTTTTATCGCGTTCAGGGTGGCTGAACTGTTAATGGACGCCGGGCATGAGGTCTATGGCGTCGATAACCTGAATGATGCCTACGATGTCCGCTTGAAGGAATATCGTCTAGCGCGCTTGAAGTCCTACCCCAATTTTCATTTTAAAAAAGCTGACATCGCTGACCGTGAGATCATTGATGTTCTGACAGAATGGATCTCACCGGATATTGAAGGGGTGATCAACCTGGCAGCAAGGGCTGGCGTCCGCACCAGCCTGACAGATCCCTGGGTATATGTTGACACCAATATGACCGGCACACTTAACCTCTTAGAGCTTTGCCGGCGACAAACGATCAAGAAATTTGTTCTGGCCTCCACATCAAGCCTGTATGCGGAGGAATCCGAGCCGCCGTTCAGGGAAGATGATGATACCGAACATCCCCTGCAACCCTATGCTGCGACCAAGAAAGGGGCAGAAGCCCTGGCGCATGCCTATCACCATCTGTATGATATTGATGTCAGTGTTTTACGTTATTTTACGGTTTATGGTCCTGCTGGCCGCCCGGACATGGTCATGTTCCGCTTCTGTAAATGGATTGCAGAAGGAGAGCCGGTGATTGTCAACGGGGATGGGGAGCAGTCGCGCGGGTTCACCTACCTGGATGACATTGCCCGAGGTACGATTCAGGCCCTCAAACCGCTGAATTATGCGTTGATCAATTTAGGTGGGCATGAGGTGATCACGATCAATCACCTGATCCAGATGCTTGAAAAGCGAATCGGGCAACGAGCCCAGGTGGTTCATCGCACTTTTCACCGCGCAGATGTCCGCACCAACCAGGCGGATGTGACCAGGGCAGCGGAATTGCTGGATTGGCAGCCTGAGGTGAATCTTGAAGCGGGGGTTGATCGATTGGTGGACTGGTATATGCAGGAGCGGGCCTGGGCAAGTCAGGTCGAGTTGCCATGAAGCGAATCATCTCAGGTTTTGAAGCCTGGGGAAAAGATGTAATACTCAAAAAGGTTGTGGGGAACTCAGCTTATTTATTCGGCAGCCAGGCAATTGGAGCTGTTATCAGTATCCTGACCGCTAATCTGCTTGGTGTGGCAAGTTTTGGCGAGTTGGGTGTGGTCATTGGGTTTGTCACCAATATCAATCGTTTGTTATCTTTCCGCATGGGGGATTTTATTGTCCGTTATGTGGGAGCTTTCCTGGCAGAAGGCGATCGTCACCGTGCTTCAGCTGTCTTGAAGGTTGCGGCCTTAACAGAATTGGGAAGTTCCGGCCTGGCTTACCTGGTACTGGTTTTGATATCGGGCTGGGTGGCGAGGGTGTTTATCAATGACCCGGCCACGCAACCGCTTTTTATTATTTATGGGATCGCCATCATCGGAAACATTTTATCTGAAACTGCAACAGGGGCACTGCAAGTTACCGGACATTTCCGTTCCCTGGCCTTGCTGAACCTGATCCAGAGCCTTTTGACGGCTGGTCTGTTTCTGGCGGTGTTTTTACGCCAGGGTGGCATCTTTGAAGTCATGCTGGTTTACCTGGCAGGTAAGTTGGTCCTGGGGATAGGGCCAGTAATAATGGCCCTCCACTGGTTGCCCAAGAGCCTGGGAAAAGGTTGGTGGCGTACACCCCTCAAGGGCAATTTGCCAGACCGCAAGCCGATGATTAAATTCGCAATCAATTCGAATTTTAGTGGCATGGTCAATATCGTTGCTCGAGATAGTGAAGTGCTTTGGGTCAGTTACTTTTTTGATACTACCGTGGCCGGTTATTTTAAAGTTGCCCTGGCTGTGATCAATCTGATGGTGATGCCGATCACACCTTTCATCAGCACGACCTTTCCTGAAATTACACGCCACATTGCTAAAAAGCAATGGGGCCAGTTGAAGCAACTGCTCAAACGGGTAACAATGATCTCGGGGACCTGGACAGTGGCAGTTGCTGTTGGTCTGCTGCTTCTGGGGCGTCAACTGCTCTTTTCACCCTGGGATTTCTTTGGACGTACGATCTTTATATACAAAGAAGCATTTGCACCGGCTTATCAAGTTTTGCTGGTATTGCTGATCGGTTTTGGTATTGCCAATGTCTTCTTTTGGGACCGTTCTTTGTTATTGGCATTCGGCAAAGCAGATCTGCCGCTGAAAGCAAGTTTCTTTGCCATGCTGGGCAAGGTGACCCTGGCCTTTTTGATCGTGCCGGTTTTGGGTTATATGGCTGAAGCAGCCCTGTTCAGTGGATATTTCCTGGCATCGGTGGGCGTGTTGGTATTTTTCGGCGTACGCGAGATTCGAAAACGATCATCCATTCCAGACGTTGATTCAGGATGAGACGCGGTTCGTAATTTTCTAAAATTTATCGTCGTTGCCTGATCAATGCTTTGACGAGTATTGACAACCCCAAAAAGATTAAAATCAAGGGCCAGATGAGTTGCCAGCCAAAAATCCCGCTCAGGCCAATACCCAACAAAATAGCCGCCCAGATATAATCCCCACCATCAGATGTGCGGTAAGCAGGCGCAAAGGTCCGGATCAGGGCTTCTGTAAAAACGATCAAACCGGCACCCAAGAAAATCAGCGGCCAGGTCCGCAGACCAATAAAATCAAGCCCTTCTGGCAAGGCCAGTTCTACCTGTACCTGATCCAGCCAGCCGAGGTTATCGGCCAGAAAGACCAGCCCGGCCCAGATCAGTATCAGTGCCCAGGAGAGTGAACCCAGGGGATCATCACGTCGCTTCTCTTCGCGTTTTTTCTCTTCTTTTTCAAGTTTCTCGTCGGTTTTCTCTTCATAAACCGGTTCGTGTTGTGGTTGTTCGTCTTGTTTTTCTTGTTCTTGATCGTTCATCGTTTAATTCCTTATCAATATGAGATGGAGGAGATTATGATTTTTTATGGATATTTCTTTGCAAAACGTAAACCCATAATGACACTTTTGATAACAGCTTAATGATTATGTGCCTTAGTGTTAATTAAACGACCCAATCACCAATATTCTGCCAGCAATAATCAAGGTGCTCTGCCATCACCGGTTTAAGCTTGCGTTTTACGTGGGCGCGTGCGGCTTCCATCAGTTCTACGCCGCCAATCTCGTGCAAGCGTTCACCAATTTTCCGTGCCCGGGTATGATGACAGCGAACGTTGAAAGGGCCACCTGGATGAAGTGAGAGATAGTCGTCCAGTTTGCCAATTTTGACCAGTTCAGCAAAAAGTTTTTTAACTTCCCGCTTTTTCTGAGGTGACAATTTCCGGATGGCTGGATGGCCAAACAATCTTTCCCAAATACTCATAGACTTATTTCCTCGCATTGTTAACGTAAGTATACTATAGTCTCATTTCATCATTCACACTTTAAAACATATTCCCTTTTCATTGTTGTTATGCTATACTAATGACGCTGTCAGATTGGCTGGCAGCTCTATTTCACACGCCTCCGGATTTGTCCTGCGTGCCCATATGATGGGTGAGGGGCGAGCCAGAAGGAGGCGGCGGTTAAAACGCAAAGGAGTTAATTAACCATGTCACCTGTTGTCACTATGAAAGCGCTCTTAGAGAGCGGTGTCCATTTTGGTCATCGTACCAATAAGTGGAATCCCAAGATGCGTTCGTATATCTTTACAGAGCGGAACGGTATCCACATTATCGACCTTCAGCAAACGGTCAAGTTGCTGGATGAAGCTTATGACTTCGTGCGCGACCGTGTTTCAGAAGGTGGGACGATCCTGTTTGTCGGTACAAAGCGCCAGGCTCAGGATACAGTTCGTGAAGAGGCTGAGCGCTGTGGTATGCCCTATGTTAATGAACGCTGGTTGGGTGGCACGATCACCAACTGGTTCACCATTCAGAAGCGTATCTTTGAGTTAGAACGACTTGAGCGGATGCGAGACAGTGGCGAAATCGAATTGCTGACCAAAAAGGAAGGCTTGATGATTGAGCGCGATATCGCGCGTCTTGAAAAAAGGCTCAGCGGTATTCGCACCATGAAAAGGCTGCCCGATATCTTATTCGTGGTGGATGTAAGCCGGGAAGACACTGCAGTCCATGAAGCAAATCTCAAGGAAATCCCTGTCATTGCCATGGTCGATACCAATTGTGATCCGAAGAATGTCGATTATGTCATCCCATCCAATGATGATGCGATCAGGGCCATTAAACTGCTGGTTGGCAAGATGGCCGATGCTGTGATGGAAGGTAAAGCCATTCGCAATAAAGAGATCGAAGACGAAGAACTCCTGGCTGAACAGATGCCAGCTGAAGTCTCACGATTCATTGAAGATGAAGACGAGCTGGAAGATGAAGCACTGCTGGGCGAATCAACGCTCAAACACCTGGGTTCAACCAGGCGTCCAAAGCGAGATGAGCTTGATGAAGAAGAAGATGTCGATCTTGAAGAAGAAGATATCATCGCTGAAGAGGACGATGAAGTAGAGGTCCCTGAACCTGAAGAGGCGTCAGAAGAGGCAGTCGAAGAAGAAGTCAGCGAAGCGGACGAGACTGAAGGTGAGCTTGAAGCAGAAGCAGACGAAGACGAAGAATCAAGCGAAGAAGAATAACCACGCGGACAAAGACAGCCAAAGATATTAGAATAGGAAAGATTAATGGAAATTACAACAACAATGATCAAAGAATTACGAGAAGCGACGGGTTGTGGCATTCTCGATTGCCGGGCTGCCCTGCGAGAGGCTGATGGTGATTTTGATAAAGCAAGCGATATCCTTCGGGAAAAAGGATTGGCAAAGGCTGCCAAGCGTTCCAGTAAAGAGGCCTCGGAGGGTGTGATTGAGGTCTATTCGCATGGTGAAGGTCGGCTGGCTGTGATGGTAGAAGTGAACTGCGAAACCGATTTTGTGGGACGGTCGCCCGAATTCATCAAGCTGGCACATGAGATTGCCCTGCAGATCGCTGCGGCAAATCCCATCTACCTGACTGAGGAAGATATCCCCCAGGCAGCACTGGATCATGAAGCCAGGATCGCTGCTGCTCGGGCCAAAGAAGAAGGTAAGCCCGACAAAGTCGTTCCCATGATGGTGGAAGGCTACCTGAAGAAATACAAAGAAGAAACTGTGTTGATGAACCAGACTTATGTGCGTGATAGCAGCATGACGGTTGGTGACCTGGTCAATGAACAGGTCAGCAAATTAGGTGAAAAGATCCTCGTCCGGCGGTTTGTCCGCTGGGAGCTGGGTGCTGAGTCTGGCGAGGATGAAGACACAGAAGAAGCAGATTAAGAGAGACCAAGGCCAGCCGTAAGGTTGGCCTTATTCATATCATCAACGTTATTAAGAATGGGAGGGTTGATGGCCCATAAGGAAAACGGATTAAAATTCCAGCGGATATTGCTCAAGCTGAGTGGTGAATCCCTCGCGGGGGAAGATGGATTTGGGATTAACCCCGATCAGGCCACCTACATCGCGCAACGGGTTAAAGAAGTGCATGAGATGGGTGTTGATGTAGCCATCGTCATCGGCGCTGGTAACCTGTGGCGCGGACGGCGAGGTTTGCATGCCGGCATGGACCGGGCGACGGCTGATTACATGGGTATGCTGGCCACGGTGATGAATGCCCTGGCCTTGATGGATGCTTTTGAGCGAATTGGTGTGTTTACCCGTGTGCAGTCGGCGATAGAAATGCGTTCTGTTGCAGAACCCTATATCCGGCGACGTGCCATCCGTCACCTTGAAAAAGACCGGGTGGTGATCTTTGGCGGCGGAACTGGCAACCCCTATTTCTCCACCGACACAGCAGCAGCCTTACGCGCCATGGAAATTGACGCCAATGTGCTCATCAAGGCTACCAAGGTGGATGGCGTCTACGATAAGGACCCCAATAAACATCCCGATGCAGAAAAATTTGATCGCCTGACCTATATCGACACCCTCAACCGGCGGCTCGAAGTGATGGACAGCACGGCTGTTTCACTCTGTATGGAGAATAAACTGCCGATCCTGGTCTTGAATCTTTGGGATGAAGAAGCCCTGCTCAAGGCATTGCGCGGCGAAAGGATCGGGACCCTGGTCAACGAGGAAGATATGTAGACCTGTCCCGGTCATGCGAAGTTGAACATAAATTCATCTGATGATTTTTATTATGTGGGATAAAAATCCAACTTGAAATACCCGGCTGGTACCAGGTGTAACCAGTTGGGTATTTTGGATTAATCTGCTTCTGTCTGATAATGTCGCGTTGTTCACCACAAAAATGAGCGCATGATCATGCCCAAAGAAAATTTTTAAAAGCCAATTACCTTAATTTAGTCGTTATTAACTGTTTTTGTATAAGATTTTCTGCTAATCCAACCTTAAAATATTCTAAGAATTATAAATATAAAAATAATTAATATAATAATTAAGTTTTATGTTGACTTCGATCATATTAAAGTGTAATATGGATAAATGCTATCCAATTTATATTTATAAAAGGAGTGTCTTATGAATAGCAAAAAGTATTTCATTGTTGGGGCTGTTTTGGTTATTTTGGCTGTAACAGTCGCAGCTATCACCCTGGGTGGTAAATCCGAACTGGACCAGGTACGCGATGCTACCGCAATCTACAGCTCTGTTGAGGCTGCTGAAGCTGCTGGCTTCGTCAATGTCAATGTTGATGAATGCGTCGCCAGTCCGGAAGGTGCTATGGGGTACCATTTTGTCAATTTTGAGCTGGTTGACCTCGAACTTGACCCACTGCAGCCTGAAATCATGGTCTTCATCCCGGATGGAGATGGTGGTATGAAGCTGGGTGCAGTGGAATATGCCGTGCCAATCGAACCATGGGATGCAATGAATGACAGCCCGCCGACTGTTCTGGGTCAGGAGCTGCATCCCAACCCTGTTTTGGGTTTGTATGTGTTGCATGCCTGGGTTCATGAAGCCAATCCATCCGGTGTCTTTGCCGATTGGAACCCTAATGTATCCTGTGAAATGTGATCCCATGCAATGAATCGGGATGTTTAATCCCCGTTCAGGTAGACAATAGCACCGCCAACGACGGCGGTGTTATTGTTTAATTGGAAAGATTAGATAGTTTGCTGGCTTTGTTGCACTTAGGAGTTGAATCCAAGAAATCCATTTCCTGCCAAACCATGATTTACATTGCCACATGATCCCGCATGCCCTTGACCGGTCGGGCGATATGGAATAGAATTTAACGCCTGTAAAGGAAGCCCTCGTAGCTTAATGGATAGAGCAACTGCTTGCGGAGCAGTAGGTTGTGCGTTCGAATCGCACCGAGGGTATTTTATCGAATGGGCCAGATTAGGCCAAGGTTTTTCTTTCAATACCATCCCCTGCAATAATTCCTGAATGATATTATTTTTATACACAAGACTTTGCTCACAATTTCCTTAGGTTTTGTGAGGTTTGTTCTGGAATAATGGTGGTAACCTAAACTGTCAATATTTGCTTTAGTTAGGTAAATTATTTTAGAAATGAATAATCTCTCACAAACGCTCAAAAAAGCCCCCTGGGTGACGCCTGTATTTCTGCTGGTCATTTGTGGTCTGGCGTATGGTTTGTTACTCCCCACACTGGGATTTTTTTGGGACGATTGGCCCTACCTGCTGCTTTATCGTCGATTCGGACCGGGTGGGTACCCTGATTTTGTGGCTACTGACCGGCCTTATTCAGCCTGGATTTTTATGCTGACGACCTGGCTGTGGGGTGAGCAGGCCCTGGGCTATCACATCACGGGTTTATTGCTTTATTGGTTATGTGCGGTACTTTTATGGCGTCTGATCCGTCTGATCTGGCCAGAATACAAAAAAGAAGCCTTGTGGGTTGCCCTGTTGTTTGCCATTTACCCTGGGTTTTTGGGGCATCCCAAAGCTTTAATTTACAATAACCATTATGCGGCCATGGTGCTTTACATGTTTTCACTGGTCGCTTCGGTTAAGGCCGTCAGCAGCGGTGGAAAGAGAGCCTGGCTCTGGCATTTCCCGGGGGTTTTGGCTGTAATGGTCAGCCAGTTTTCGCTTGAATACTTTATTGGCTGGGAAGCCGTACGCTTGATCGCCATCTGGCTGACGGTTTCGAAATCTATCCCCGAATTTGCACAAAGGCTGTGGAAAAGCTTCCTGAATATTATGCCATACGGGTTAGCGACATTGTTCTTCTTAACCTGGCGCGTGTTTTTCTTCCAATTCCCGACCTACCAGCCTGTTTCATTTACTGGCGAATCGGTCTCCTTAGCTCGCTGGCTCTGGGACATTGCTTCCCAGAGCTTTGAGGGGGTGGTGCTTGCCTGGCAACGGGCTATACCCGGATTAATAAACATTGACTATAGCCCCCGATTCTGGCTGACCTATTATGTGTTGACCGGTTTGGTCATTGGGATTGTTTTTGTTTTTCTCTATTTCATGGGAAAGGATGAAGAAACGCATCGGAATGCTCAGTT
The DNA here is from genome assembly GCA_007119455.1 of Candidatus Brevefilum sp. Classification (GTDB taxonomy): domain Bacteria; phylum Chloroflexota; class Anaerolineae; order Anaerolineales; family Anaerolineaceae; genus Brevifilum. The sequence continues at coordinate 17,195 of SKPR01000152.1, forward strand.
CTCTCCGAAGCCTTCCTTTGGCCTGCCTGCTTTATTCATGGCAATCGCCGGGATAGGTGCAGCAGGCTGGCCCTTCTGGCTGGTTAATTTGACTTTGAACATCGACGGGTTTTTCACATCCCGGTTTACCCTGGCCTTTATTCCCTGGACGGCCTTACTGATAACGGCAGGTCTGCATTACCTGGGAAGGTTACGCGTCAACTGGTCTCATATCCTCACATCCGGGGTGGTAGCGTTTCTGGTGGGAGGTTCTGCGGGGTATCATTTCCAGAATGCCAACTATTACCGCCATGAGTGGATTGAGGTTCAGCGGTATTTTCAACAACTGGTGACCCGTGCCCCAGACCTGGAACCGGGCACGATCCTGCTGGTCAATGATATGCGCTCGATCGATATCTTCCAGGATGACAGCTTATCCGCGATCCTGATCCTGACCTATGCACCTGAAAGCCGGTCTGAAATGCTGGAATACGTTTTGCATTACCACAGCGTCCGGGTCAACCGGCAGATCCCGGCTCTGGAACCGGGGCTCCC
>SKPR01000163.1 GCA_007119455.1 Candidatus Brevefilum sp.
AAGAGCCCGGATTGGGTTAAAATTGAGACAGTGAACAATAAGCCGTTTATCCACAGTTGTGGATAAATGTGAATAACTTGCACCTTATCCGGAAAGGTCAGACACAAAATGCCCGAAAATCCAACCCTTCCCCGCTTCGCAGTCTTACAACTTTCCGGGTGCGCCGGCTGCGAGGTGGCTTTAATCAACGCCAGTGAATGGATTGACCAGTACCAGCTTGTCTACATGCCCCTGGTGGTCTCGACCCATACCGTCCCCGAGGATACCGAGATCCTGCTGGTGAGCGGCGGCGTACGGAACGATGAAGATGTCTATAACCTGAGGCGGGCGGCCGAGATTGTGGACCAGGTGGTGGCTGTGGGCACCTGTGCCATTTCCGGTGGTGTGGCCAACCTGGGTGACCGGGATGATGTCAGAGCGATGTTCCTGTCACAAGAGAACCGCTACCACCTCCCGCACTTATTGCCCAAGAGCCGTCCGATCGACTCCTTTGTGGATGTGGACCTCTACCTGCCAGGCTGCCCTCCCACTCCAGAACTTTTCATGGGTGCTCTGACGGGGCCGGAGCAGTTCGAAGCCAGCAGCATCGTCTGTATCGAATGCGGCCGGAAGAAGCTGAAGGACATGCGCCCCACCCATCTGGTCGGTTTCCAGCAGGGCCAGGTGCTGCCTGAGATCTGCCTGATCAACCAGGGTTATCTGTGCGTCGGCTCGTCTGTCCGGGGCGGATGCCGGGCCTTATGCACCCGGCCAGGGCATCCCTGCGTGGGCTGCCGGGGACCATCGAATGCGTATATCGAAAAGGAATCCCAGGTATGGTTCGACCGTGTTCAGACTGCCTTTGAACGCCTGACAGATATCCCACACGATGAAATTGAAAAAGCCCTGCACTCACCCCAGCTTTCTTTATTCTTGTTCCAGTTTCCCGATTATATGAACGGTGAACGTAAACCCCGCCCGAAAGAAAAGGTGCTCTGAAATGCCCACACTCAGGTTCCCCCTTAGCAGGATCGAAGGCCACGCCCGGGTCGAAATGGAGGTCCAGGACGGCCAGGTGGTGGCAGCCCAATTCCAGGCCATCGAACTGCGCGGCTTCCGCTACTTTATGCAGGGCACCCCGGCCGAGCAAATGCCCGTGATCGTGCCCCGTATTTGTGGCGTTTGTTCCACTGCCCACCACGTGGCATCGGTCAAGGCATTGGAGGATATCTATCAAGTAGAACCGCCTCCACTGGCGAGAGAAATCCGGGAATTACTGCTCCTCGGCCAACTTATCCAGAACCAGGCCACCTCAATGTTTATCTTCACCATGCCCGACCGGGTAGGCGCTAAAAGTATCTTCCACATGGACGAACACGAAGCCGACCCTGAGCAGCAATTTGGCCTGGCGCAGCGCGCCTTGAAGGTCAGGCAGGTCGGCACGCACCTGATCAGCCTGGCAGGCGGGCAGTTCATCCATCCCATCAAAGCCGTGATCGGAGGCGTGACCAGCGGTATCGAGCGCCAGCCAGCCGATGAGATGCTGGCGGAACTGGAGTCCCTGCTGCCGGAAGCCTCCGATCTCTTTGATGAATACTGGGATATGTCGCTGGCGATGAAAGATCGCATCGGCACCTGGGGTGATGATCAACCGGCCTACTACATCGCTTCGACTGGTCGAACCCGGCCTAATTTCGACAGCGAGTTGATCCGTATCCTCGGACCGGACGGCAAAGAGCGGGCCAGTTTTCCGGCCAAGCATTTTCGCACCTACCTTGAATATGAAGAGACTGAATACAGTTACGCTGGTCAGTCCAGCTATTTGGGGCAGGTCATGCGTGCCAACAGCCTGGCGAGGATGAACCTGTCACTGTCAATGGGAACCCCCAACGCGGATGAATACCTGCAGAAACTGACCCATACCTTCGGAAAACCCGCCCACCCGATCCTGCTGTTTGATCTGTGCCGGGGAATTGAGCTGGTATATGCTTTTGAACGGGCGATCGAGATCCTGTCAAAAGATCTAGTTGGCGAGGAAACTGAAGTCCCTTACACCATCAAAGATGGAGAAGGCTTTGGATTGGTTGAAGCACCGCGCGGTCCATTAATTCACCGTTACCGGGTTAACGACGGGCTGATCGAGGATGCTGAGTTTATCATCCCCACAGTTCACAACATGCTGGCAATTGAGCGTGCCCTGATGGTCGCCGGAAAGCGATATGTCTCACCGGAGGGGATCAACCTTGAATTAGAAAAGGCAGTTGGCCGGGTGGTGCGCGCCTTCGACCCCTGTATCGCCTGTGCAACACAGTAAAACCGGAAAACGATCAGAAAGCTCCATCGCTCAATAACTTCGCCCTACCTGTGCTGTCAAAAAGGCAAGAATTTTGAGCTTTAAGATCCTCATCCCTTTCGCCAATCCTCAAATTCAGCGATGATTTCCAAAAATTCATCCGGTAAATAGCTTTTCCCTTTTTCTGCCATCGCAGACGGGACGCCGCCATAATACGCCTCAGCGATCCCACCTGTGATACAGGCAATCGTATCGCTGTCGCCACCCAAGGAGATGGCCTTGCGGATGGCGTCTTCGTAATCCTCCGAATCCAGAAAAGCAATGATCGCTTCCGGTACAGAACCCTGGCAAGAGACATCATAGGTATAACTTGGGCGGATGTCTTCAACAGTGCGCTCCAAGTCGTAGTCAAATCGATTGGTGATTTCAGCGCGAATTTCCTCTTGAGATATTCCCTGCCGCCCCAGTAAGACTGCCAGAGCAGTGGCCTGGGCCCCTTTGATGCCTTCCGGGTGATTGTGGGTCACCTCGGCACTGCGTCTGGCTTCCGCCAGAACCGCCTCCACCGAGTCAAGGGCAAACCCAACCGGGCTGACCCGCATGGCCGAACCATTTCCCCAGCTGTTGTAGGGTTGGGGATCTTCTGCATAAATCCATGACAGGAAATGTCCGCCATAGCCGCGTCCCTCGTAACGCCGGCTGAAGTCCTGGTAGACCTCAACATAGTCCATCCCTCGCATGAGGGCTTTGGCCGTGGCAACGGTCAGCACGGTGTCATCCGTGAAGGTGCAGTTTTGATTGAACAGCGTGAAATCCGTCGTTTTGATATTATTCCACTCAAAAACAGATCCAACAATATCGCCAATGATTGCTCCGAGCATCTGGGACCTCCCAAATTTTGTGGTTGATGGTTTCAAAGGTAAGTTAATTATAAAGTTGAAATATGTGTGGATTCAAGTAGAGAAACGGTGTACCAAACCCCTTTGAAATAAAGTGTTATTCTTCAGTTTTAAGTCGTCGTACATTCCACCTCATCAGCCTGCTATGAAGTCAACACCTCATTCGTCTGCTACGCAGGCAGCTTCTCCTCAAGGCGAAGCCTTAAAACATTTTCTCCTCGAGGATAATCTGCATACCTGTAGGGTGCGGTCCGGGTGCCTGCACCCCATATGCCTTGTTTGGGGTGTGACCGCACCATTCTTGCTGGCAAACACCTTCTCCTCGAGGGGAAGCCTTAGAGCTACCCCTGATTATTTGTCATCTGCCTTTTTTAATACCTTCTGGCCAGGCCGCTGAACCGGAAACCAGCCACCTCCCAATCCGCTTTGTCCCAGATACGCACCGCATCGAAAACAATCCTGGCCGTGGTTTTTTCTTTAATGGCCTGAGGGTCAAGGTCTTTGAACTGGTCATGCCCGACCGCCAGTACAATCAGATCGGCATCAATCAGGGCTTCCTCCAGCGAGGGAACCAGGTTGATTTTAGGTATTTTCGCATCAGACCTGAAGGGCTCATAAGCCATCACTTCTGCGCCAGCATCGGTAAGGTGATGGGCAAGTTCAACTGCCGGGCTTTCCCGCAGATCATCCACATTGGGTTTGAAGGCCAACCCCAAAAAGGCAATCCGTTTTCCTGAAAGGTCTCCACCGACTTTCGAAACCAAATCGGCCACAAATGCAGGCTGTCCATCGTTGACCTGGCGTGCAGTTTTGATGAGGTTGGCTTCCTCAGGGGCAGCTTCTACCAGGAACCACGGATCCACGCTGATACAGTGTCCGCCGACCCCAACACCCGGACGCAGGATCTCCACCCGGGGGTGCAGGTTAGCGATCCCGATGGCTTCCCAGATATCGACGTCAAATTTTTCTGCCATGCGTGAAAACTCGTTGGCGATGGCAATGCTGATATCCCGGGAGGTATTTTCCATCAATTTCACCATCTCGGCAGTGGTGGCATCGGTCAAAATAATTTCACCCTTGACGAACTTGCGATAAAGGTCCCGGCCTGCCTCTGCAGATGTCCGGTCGATTCCGCCGATCACCCGGGGATTATCGACCAGCTCTCTCAGGATTCGACCAGGCAGAACACGCTCTGGTGAATAAGCCAGCATGAAGTCCTGGCCAGTTTTCAAACCGCTTTTTTCGAGTATGGGCGCAACAATATCAGCCGTGGTGCGGGGCGGAGATGTTGATTCAAGGATCACCAGGTTACCTTTTTCAAGATTCGGAACAATCGATTCGCTGGCAGCGATCACTGCCCGTAAGTCAGCGCGACGGTCATCATAAAATGGTGTGGGAACAGCAATGATATAAGCATCCGCGGGTGTGACATCACTCGAAATGTTCAACCGGCCGCTGGCCAACGCATCCAGAACCAGCCCCCGTAAACCGGGTTCAAAAATATGCACACGCCCGGCTTTCAAACCATCCGTAATCTCTGCGTTGTTATCCATCCCGGTCACCCGGATCCCATTGCTGGCAAAGATGCTGGCGGTCGGCAATCCGATATAGCCCATCCCAATGACACACAGTGATTCAAAATTCAATTTTCACGTCCTTAATCACTATTTTTACTGAATTTTAATTCTGGAAGAATTTTACCTTATTTGTAACCACTCAACATTCAAGGGAATCTGGGGTTGTGTTGTGAAAAGGAATTGCTTATCTTGACAGTCAGTTTTAAAGGCCTTCACCCCTGATCAAGACCCAAACCGTCTTGATCATGATATAAAGATCTAGCCAGATAGACCAGTTGCTGATGTAATATTCGTCCAATAGCAGCCGGTCTTTGAAGGATGTCGCATTTCTGCCCATTACCTGCCACCAGCCTGTAATACCGGGTTTAACTTTCAGGATGATCTTGGCATATTCACCCATCACAGGCAGCTCCCTGGGGAGATAGCTGCGGGGACCAATCAGATTCATGTCACCTTTGATCACGTTGATGAGCTGAGGTAATTCATCCAGGCTGTACCGGCGTAATAACTTACCCACCCCGGTCACCCTGGGATCATTGGCCAGTTTATGGTATTTCTGATACTCCCGCTGAGCACCTTCGTCTGTTTCCAAAAGTTCCTGGAGCTTGGCATCAGCATTATTAAACATTGTCCGGAATTTATAGCTGTCAAAAAAGTCACCATCCTGACCCAAACGCTTTTGTTTATACAGGATCGGACCCTTTGAATCCAGGCGGATCAGGAATGCGATCACCAGGAACAGGGGCCAGGTCACGAGCAATAAGAAAAAGGTTAACAGCATATCCACGATACGCTTGATGATCGTTTCACGCTGATTAAGCAGATGGTAGTTGGTTTCGATGGTTAAGGTTCCATGTAAATCGATCGTTCGCACCCATAAGGATCCAAAGGGTGAGGTACTTAAAACAAAAAGAATATTGGGGAAAACATCCCGCATCCAGTGAAAATTAAACGAATCGGAATCTTCCAAAGGGTCAGTGAAGACCACATGCTGCACATCACTCTTAGAACCCAGTTCTTCCAGGGCCTGTTTGCTCTCAATCGGAAAAACCCCAAAAATCGGCTTCCCAGATTGAAGCTGGGGGTCAAAATAATAGACCGGCCGGTATCCCAGGCGCCGGCTCTGGATCAGTTTTTCAATGACCGGCGCTGCATTATCCGGCGAACCGATAATCACCATCGGCACCCCCCACCAGTTGAACTTGGAAAACAGGTTCCGCACACCGAACCGACCCAGCATCATGAACAGCGTTGAGAGAAACCAGGTCAAAACAAACACAACCCGGGAGTAGGCCAGACCCAATTGCTGTAAGAAGAGGAAAACGCCGAGGAAGATGGTGGCCAGGCTCACGACATAAAGCACTTTTTGCATTTCCTGCACAGCTGCCAATCCAAAGCCCGGATAGAGCCCGTTCAACCAGGCCAGAAGGAGATTAAAGAGCAAATAGAAAATCAGAGCATTGAGGATCAGGGGCCAGTTGACCACCCCACCTAAGAAGGGTTCAAGCAGGATCCGGATTCCGGCTGAGACAATCACAGCCAGACTGATGGTGAGCACATCAACCAGCACCAGAATAATGTTAACAACCCGACTTCGATTTTCTGTCAGAGCTGTTCGAATGATGTGATTTTTTTTAATTTGCATTATTTTCAAGATCAAAATCCATTTAGCATGATCGTATGATCATGGTTTGTGACATGTGCTTATTTTACCGCGATACTTGATCAGCATCTTAAATGCGCTCAGTACATGGTGAATATTGGCTTTGCTCAGAATTTTATTTCTTCCTTCTGCAAGATGGGCATGAAAGGCTTTGGCTTCTGTCACATAACAGACTTTCCAATCATTGCGCCACATCCGGCAACACAGGTCTTCATCTTCGAAGTACAGAAAAAAGCGCTCATCCATCAAACCGATGTCGTCCAGGGTTGCTTTACGCAAGATCATGGCTGCACCTGTTACCCAATCGACTTCGGTTACCGGGTCAAAGGTCACACCATTCATCAGGTAATGATCGACGGCCGGAATATCCCTGATAAGCGCGTCGATATGCAAGGCCCGATAGATTAAGACGCGGAAAGAGGCAAAACGGCGCCGGGATGGCTGAACCGTCCCATCAAAATTCAGTAATTCTGGGGCGGCCGCGCCGATATGCGGGTCACCTTCCATCACTTCAAGCAATGTTTCGATCATCCCCGGCAGGCAAATAACATCCGGGTTGAGCAATAAATAGTAATCAAAGTGAGGGTTATTGCGGATAACCTGGTTGATATTGGCTGCAAACCCTCTGGGGTTCTCATTCTGAATCAGGTGGAAATCGGGGAAAGTTTGCTTTACCCAGGTTGTAACATGCTCATCAGGGATGTTGTTAATTACGAACACCTGGAAGGGGTCATCAAAGGTCAGAAATGGCAGGGATTCAACCGTTTTCCTCAGCATTTCTCCATGGTTATGATTAACGATAATGACCGCAAGTTCTGCCATAAGGGTTATTTCTTAAGGTTTGTGGATATTTACATTCCCATCATCGGCTGGTAATTTCGGGGAAATCGAGCTTATGATCACAATCCAGAAATCTCCCCGATCAGGCGAATTCAATTTTACCATAGGGGCTGTTGGGATTCATTAATGATCAAGACAATGATCATCAACCGGGCAATGTGTGAGCGCTCAACGGTTACCGCGCACTTCTTCCTGGAGCTGCTGGTAAAAAGAAACCATAAAATCATGCCTGGCATCTGCCATCTGTCTTCCGCTGGATGTGAACAGACGGTTTTTTACCTTACGCAATTTGAAAACAAATTCATGATAGGAAGAATGGGGTTCAGCGGGTTGCTTCTGACCGGTTTCAAGGAATAAGGCTGAAGGTTCTGCATAAGCCGGTTGCCCATCCAGGGCTGCATAGGCAATGGTACGGGCCACGCCAATGGCACCCAGCACATCCAATTTATCGGCATCGAAGAGCACCTTAGCCTCAATTGTTTCGGGTTGCTCATGATTACCCCGAAAGCGGTGCGCGCGAATACAGTGTTGCACAGCCCGAATCCGGTCAGCTGGCCAACCTTTTTCGGTCAGTACATCCCCAGCAAATTGTGCGGATGTGAGGTGGTGATCTGCGCGGGAAGACCCTTCTCCGCCAGGTGCGCTGCCCCTGGAGTCATGAAGCCAGGCGGCAGCCCTGACAATATCGATATCAGCCCCCTCAGCCCGAGCCAGACGTTCGGCAATCCTCAAGACCCGCAAGACATGTTCAAAATCGTGAATGGGATCGGCGTTCCGGTACCATTCACGTGCTTCTTCAATGGTGATGGACAACAATTTAAGTAGTCTCCTCCTGTGAAATTACCAGCGCAGGATGATATCGAGAAAGCCCAGAAAATAGCCTGCCACCAAAATGAGAGAGATGAGTATCAATGCCACCCGAATAAACCGCCAGGCGAATTTTAGAACAAATCGCAGGATAAACACACCAAAAAGCAGGATTGCACCTGCGCCAGCCAGAAAAAAGAAGTTGTCAAGTGTCAGGTTCATAAAGTATTCTATCCCGGTCTGTTAGTGATTTCGGGTGCAGTTGGTGTAACCGGGTAAATTCTGCCCCGTTTGACAACATGGGTTACAAGATTGGTGCCGAAACGATAACCGAGGTGACGGAAATCATCCACGCTGAGGATCAGGATATCAGCCTGCTTTCCCGGCTCCAGGGAACCGATCCGGTCCTGACAATTCAATGCGGCCGCCGCGTTGATCGTCGCTGCTGCAATCGCCTGGGCAGGCGTGAGACCCAGCTTGCGGCAGGCCAGGGCCAGGATGAATTGCATCGATTCACACCATGAAGTCCCCGGGTTGGTATCGGTTGCCAGTGACAGCAAACCGCCTGCATCAAGAATCTGGCGAGCAGGGGTATATTCAGGCTCTCCCAGCCCAAAGGGCGTCCCCGGCAATGACACAGCCACCGTGGCTGAGTTCGCCAGGGCTGTGATATCTTCTGATGAAGTCTTGACCAGGTGGTCGGCAGAAGCAGCGCCCAACTCAGCTGCCAGCGCTGCCCCGCCCAGGTTCTCAAACTCATCGGCGTGGATCTTCAACGGAAAGCCCCAATTTTGGGCAGTTTCCAGGATCAGGCGGGATTGCGCCAGATTGAAAGCGCCTTTCTCGCAAAAAACGTCAACAAAAGGTAGCGGACGACCGTGCGCATGATTTATCCACCAACTTTTCACAGCAGGGATCATCTCCTGGCAGAGCAATTCGACATAATCACTGGCGGCATCCTGGTATTCAGGTGGGATGGCATGGGCACCGAGGAAGGTAGGGATCAGCTCCAAAGGGTCTGTTTCATCCAGCGCCAATATGGCCTCAAGTTGTTTGAGCTCAGATTCCCGTGTCAGGCCATAACCGGTTTTGACCTCCGCGGTGGTCGTCCCATTTTGGAAAGCATTCCAGGCTCTCACCCGGGTTTGGGCGACCAGTTCGGGGATGGTTGCTTTCCGGGTTGCAGCAACGGTTGAGAGGATTCCACCCCCTGCCGCTAATATTTCAAGATAAGATTTCCCTTGCAAGCGAAGGGCAAACTCACCGGCCCGGTCACCCGCCCATACCAGATGTGTATGGGGATCAACAAATCCGGGCATCAACACACACCCCCTGGCATCAACCCGTTTTACCCGGGGGTACTTTTTCAGCAGGCTGTCGCTGGTGGCAGTTTCCAGGATTTGTTCACCCTCTAACAACACGGCCCCATTTTCAATGATGCCAAGCTCGCCCAATTGGGTCCCTCGTTGCGCCCCCCCGGCCAGGGTCAGTAATTGCCCAGCATTATGGATAACGACCTGTGATTTATCGTTCATCAAATTTCCTCCATTTCAGATTAGCGGCCAGGGATAGGCCCGTCGATCCTCAGGAGGTAGTGGAAACGTTCCACTGTCGGCGAGCTGCTTCGCGCGTGATTTCAATGCCTGCATCTCTTCTTCAAGTAAGTGCGTGCGCAAGTCCCGGTAAAGGGTGCAGCCTGGTGATAGCCGTTCAAGAAAGGCTGTCACTTCCTTAAGGCAGTCGCCTGGAATCGGTTCCCCGGCATGATCCCATACGACTGTGCGGATTTTTTCTTCAACATGAAAGCTCAACCCATGATCAATCAACCAGAGTTTGCCATCCGGATCGATTAATAAATGCCCACCTTTGCGATCTGCATTATTAATAATAAAATCAAACGCCATCACTTTGGGCAGGTGTTCCCTATCTTTTTTACTGAGATTAAAATAATGGTATTCAGGATTATGAGCAATAAAAAGTTGCACCGATCCCGGCCCCATGGGTGATTTTTTGATTCTGTATACCGTCGGCGGAACCAGGCCCCAACCCAGCCCCTCGCTGACCAGATAGGCCGCAACTTCCCGCCTGGAAAGGGTCTGGTCGGGGAAATCCCATAACGGACGTTCGCCCTGGGTGGGTTTGTAAACCGCCTCAAAACGCTGCCCCTCATATTGACTGACGACCATGAATGTATAGTTTGATCCATACATGAACTGCCCCTCCAGGCGCAGAGTGCCATGCCGCAGCGCTGAGAGGATGAAGCTCTTATCCATTTTTCAGGGTTACCTTCAAGGGGTTGTTTTATGACCGTTGTTTTTGGGAGAAAATTCCCCTGGCGGAAGGATCGGTTCACCAGTAGAAGGCCAGACTGGCCGGCCTCGGCTGGCCAACTCAATCCCCCAGCGGGCCAATGCCCAAAGCTGTGACCGCGTACACCAGAACCGCACCTCACTCAGCTCATCTTTTTCTGAATTTGTAATATCGACCGGAACTTCTTTGGCAATTAATATCAGCATATCCTGGTCAGGATCGTATCCCAGGCTCAATTCACCCACACGGAACAAGGGATCTAAAGGCGGCTCAAGGACCATTTCATCTTCTCGGTAATTGGGCGACGCTTCAGCCATATCGGAGATTTTTTCCCGCAATTCAGACATGAGATTCTCAATCGCCAAAGCCAGGGTCTGGATTTGGAACTTTTCGACCAGTAACGTGATCTCCTGATCCTGACCCTTTCCCTGCAGGTAGAATACGCGCTCACCTGGCTGTCCGATGGCGTCCACCGTGATTTTTATGACTGGATTTATATCAACATTAATTCGGGACATGCTTGATCCATTCAATTTCAGTAACTGCTCAAGCGGTTTTGTTGCTGAAGGCTGGGGGGCCTATATTCTCTTGCATGCTGAGTAGTTACCAATTTCAATATTAATCATAAGGATTTTACCAGAATTGAGTGAGGATAGTTAATACCCTTTGTGAATTTCCAGGAATGTCTGGACGAAACCTGATTCTCGGTTGACGCAATGACTCTCTCAACCCAAGTGGGCGATATCAATGTTATTTTGACCCATCAGGCCTTCTAATTTATGGACCAATGTGTCGGTTAAACCTGTGGTGACATTTGGAAAACTGATTTCATAATATACGCCGTTTTCCCTGACACGAAAAGCAAACCGATCTCGTCCTGGACGAGAAACCAAAATGTCATGGATCCGCCTCAAGCGCCGCACATCCTGGTTTTTATCCCCACAGGTATCGATGGTGATATAGATGCACCGAGGTTGCTGATCCGGATTGGGTAAGGGTTCTGGCTTTGGAACCGTCACATTCAGCACGTGGAAAGCCCTGTTCGGTGGATCAGGTTCCCGAAATTTATTCACCGGGTTGCCTTCTTCAGACTCTGGCTCCGGCTCGGACTGTTCATCATCACTGGCGATTTTTTCGGCATCTGGTTTTACATCAGGTTCCTCAGGAGAATTGGGAGAATTTTCTTCAACCAGATTAACCTCATCCAACTGATGGGATGAGGTCTCGCCCACTTGATCGCCCCCTGCTGATGTATCCGGTTGAAGGTCGTCAAATGGCAAATCGGGCAAGTAATCATCCAGGATATCATCATCCACGAGCACCTCATCAATCTCAAAAGGCGAATCTTCATTTGATGAAGGCTCATCTTCCGGGTCAGCGATTAATTCATTGAGCATGACGGGTGAGATGGTGTCAACCAAAATCTTTGCCTCGCCCTGGGAGACATCCACCCGACCTTCAGCCAGCAGGACATTGTCCATCTCAACCAGGTGATAATACTTTTCCCATACTTGGGGAAAAACCACCAGGTCAACCTTTCCAAACAGGTCTTCCAGGGTGATAAAACCCATACTGTTGCCCTTTTTGGTCAGATGCTGACGGAAGCGGTCCACCATGCCAGCCACCATCACCCTTTCACCTTCTGCAGCTTCCGTACGTTGATGTGAAAAATGGCTCACTTTTTCTTGAAGGGTTTTCTGATATGGGCTTAATGGATGGTCTGAAACATACATCCCAATCAGCTCACGCTCCCACATAAGCTCCTCACGTTTATCGACAAACCCCGGTTCTCTGAGGATGATCCCGTGTTGAACAGAGCTGGCGCCACCGAACAGCATTAATTGTCCCGCCTCCTTGGCCCTGAAATAACTGCTGCTGACCGCGATAATTCTCTCAAGCTCATTCAATAAAGACCGGCGATGTCCAAAGCTATCCAAGCCCCCGACCTTGATCAGACATTCCAGTGCACGCCGGCCCACCTGCCTCAGATCAACCCGGTGAGTAAAATCTGTCAGGTCTTTGAATGAACCATCTTTGCGGGCATCCATGATCAGCGTAACCGGGTTCTGGCCCACATTTTTTATCGCCCCCAGACCAAATCGGATGGCAGGATCCTTGCCCTGCCGATCTTCAATTTCGAAATCATAACCACTCGTATTGATATCCGGTGGCAAGACGTCCAATCCCATCGTCCGGCATTCAGCGACGTAAGCAGCCACTTTTTCGGTTTCGTTCTTCCAGGCTGAAAGCAATGCCGTCATATACTCAATGGGATAATGGTATTTCAGATACCCGGTTTGAACGGCAATCACGCCGTAATCTGCAGCATGGCTTTTATTGAATCCATAACTGGCAAAATCTTCCCAATTCTTGAAGATTGCTTCTGCCTCAGTTTTACTAACGTTGCTGTGGGTTTGGGCACCTTTGACAAATTTCTTACGGTGCTTTTCCAGTTGACCCTTTTTCTTTTTGGCAATGGCCTTGCGCAGGCTATCAGCATCGGTAGGTTCATACCCTGCCAGCTGCATGGCAGCCTGCATGATTTGTTCCTGGTAAATCGGGATGCCAAAGGTGTCTTTAAATATTGGCTCCAGGGCTTCATGGGGATAGGTGGGCTTTTCCTTCTCGTGAAGGCAGTTGATGTACTGGGGAATGAACTGCATCGGACCCGGGCGGTAAAGGGCGATCATGGCAATTACATGAGCCAGTTCACGCGGCTTCATTTCTGTGATGTAACGTGTCATCCCGGTGCCTTCCAACTGGAACAGGCCGGATGTATACCCCTGGCTGATGAAGGTGAAAACCTCTGGATCATCAATCGGGATTGAACGCAGGTTGAATTCTTTCCCATGGCGCGCTTTGATCAGTTCACAGGCACGGGACATAATTGTGAGGGTCACCAGGCCCAAAAAGTCGACTTTCAGCAACCCCAGGTAATCAATTATTGACATCTCAAACTGTGTGATGGTATTGATCGGGTTTTCATCGGAATGGCTGGTTGGCCTGTGCAGAGGGACATATTCAACGATCGGTTTATCGGTGATAATCACACCTGCAGCATGGGTGCCGGCACTGCGCACCGTGCCTTCCATCTTGCTGGCCGTATCGATCAGATCCTTTAAATAGGATGCAGATTGATAAACCTGCTGCAGTTCGGTTGATTCGTCTAAAACCTTCTGGATGGAGATCGGTTTTCCCGGAATGGCGGGAATCATCTTGGCGACTCTGTCAACTTCCGAAATGGGAATATCCATCACCCGGCCAACATCACGGATGGCGGCCCGGGCGCCCATTGTACCAAAGGTGATGATCTGAGCAACTTTATCTTCCCCATATTTCTCAGCGCAGTAATGCATCATTTCTGCCCGGCGGTCATCCTGAAAATCCAGGTCGATATCGGGCATATTGACGCGACCTTTTTGGAGAAATCGCTCAAACATGAGGTCATGTTCCAAAGGATCAATCAGGTTGATATCGAGGGTATAAGCAACCAGGGAGCCGGCCGCAGACCCGCGCGCGTTGTACCAGATTCCGCGGGATTGGGCATACTGACAGAGATCCCAAACGATCAGGAAGTAGGCATCAAAGCCCATTTCATTAATGACCGACAGCTCATAGTCCAACCGTTCTTTTATTTCAGGGTCATCTGCACGGGAGCCATAGATGCGTTTCAAACCCTCTTCACACAGGTGACGCAGATAAGATTGCGCCGTAAATCCTTCGGGAACTGTGAAAAGGGGCAGGTGATAACCGTCAGGAGCCAGATCAACCTGGCATCGTTCAGCGATGGCCAGGGTGTTTTCAATCGCACCCGGAATATGGCCGAAAAGTGCCTGCATTTCTTCTGGAGTGGTCAGGTAATAGCTGTCATCATCCATGCGCATTCGGTCCGGGTTTGAGAGCAAGTTGCCCGTCTGGATGGCCAGGAGAATGTCCTGTAAACGCGCGTCTTCCTTATTGACATAGTGAACGTCATTGGCAGCGATAAATGGGGCCTGGTGGCGTTTTCCGAGATCAACCAGATGCTGATTTGTCTGGGCCAAACCCCGGATATCGTGGGATTGAAGTTCAATATAAAACCGGTCCCGGCCAAATACATCCATGTACCAGGCCAGGTGCTTTTCAGCTCTGTCAAGATCGTTATGCAGCAGGGCACGGGGAATCTCACCGGACAGACATCCTGATGTGGCAATTAACCCCTCGCTGTGTGCCTCAAGATAGTTCCGATCAATCCGCGGCCGGTAATAAAACCCCTCCAATTGCGAGGCAGAAGCAATCTTCAGCAAATTTTTATATCCAGCCATGTTCTCCGCCAGGAGGAGAAGGTGTGAAGTTCGTTTATCGCGCAGGGGATCTCGATCGGTCATCCGGCGAGGTGCCAGATAGGTTTCAAGTCCGATGATGGGCTTGACACCAGCTTTAATCGCCTGATTAAAGAAAGTGACCGCACCATACATGGTGCCATGATCGGTCAGCGCTAACGCTGGCATGCCCAGCTCACGGGCACGATTTACCAGCAGCTCAATCTGGCTGAAACCATCCAAAATTGAATAGGTTGAGTGTACATGAAGATGGACAAATGACATTTCAATAATTAATGACTTGATAGATTGGTTGTGTCCTGGCAAAAAATTGCGCCCTTGTTCTAATCCCAGGACGCATTCACTTAAGTTATTATAGCACGCCGGTTTCTTATCTGATTTTGATAGTCTTAAAAACCCAAGAATTTTAAGGCGCGTTTAGGCTTGCGCCCCATTTAATAAATTGCCTGAGTGCCATCATTTTTTCAGTTTAGTCGTCCCCATCCGCGTAAAATAGCTAAAACCTTTTCCGAGAGATTTCTTGCGCTCTTTGATGGCCGTCCGATCGCGGGCTTCTGCTAAAGGGGTATAACCCCTGCGGACACCACGATAGAGGTCAATGGCCGCTACAGCACCTGCCACCGCCAGAACCAATAAAAATGACTCGATCAGGAAGCCAGCAAAAAATCCAATGTCAAAAAAAAGTGGGGATAAAACAAATAAATAAAACGGGTAAAGGAGCGCAATCAGCACCTGCTGAATCGCTTCATTGCGGATATACCTTTGGGCACATTGATCACAAACAAAATGCTCTTCTGATCCCAGGATATCCTCTTCTGATGGGGTCAGCTGGTTTTTTACCACCCTTTCCCGGGGGTTGCCAATGTCTTCCGTGTAATGAAAATAGCCCTGGCCACCATCTCTTACTTCACCGCATTGAATGCAGACCTGCCCTTCTGGCACGGTGTCACCCTGATGACCCCGTGCTTTTTTATAGGCCAGAAAGGATAACACAATGGCCGACAGAGGTGCCAAAACAGCAGCCAGGATTCTGATGAGGGTGACAAGGATGTCCATAATTCTCATTTCTGAATAATCAAAACATTATCCAGATTCTACCTTATTACGAATCCATTACGGATTTAAATAAAAAAAGCGAGATGCATTTACACCTCGCTCCTGATATAACTGGCTTTTTAATTCTGGCTGACTGTCACAAAAATGAATGGGTTTCGTTTCGTTTCCTGATACAGGTAAGACTTCAATGACCGCAAAACTTCATACTCGAGATCGCCATTCGACCGACTGACCGTACTTTGAATCTGGCGGGTTAGTTTTTCAAGCATGGCATCCAAATCCTCAGGAAGCATAAAGCCCCGGGTTGTAATCTCAGGCCTTCCGCTCAGGTTGCCCGTCTGACGGTTAACTTTTAGATTGACCACCACCACACCATCCCGGCCGAGGGCTTCGCGCTCCCGGACGATACTGCGGTCAACATTGCCAACACCAGTACCATCGACAAAGATGTAATCACCGGGGACACGCTCTTTGAGGTGCAACTTGCCATCTTCAAATTCGATGACCTGGCCGTTTTCAATCACAGCGATGTTCTCCGCCGGAACGCCAACCTCTTCCGCCAGTTTGGCATGCTGCTTCAACATCCGCAGCTCACCATGAATGGGGATCAGGTGTTTAGGACGGACCAGGTGTAATAACAGTTTCATCTCTTCCTGGCTGGCGTGTCCGGACACATGGACAGGGGCTATGGATTCATAAATCACATCAGCACCCCGGCGGAATAGCTGGTTGATGGTGCGGAAAACCGGCTCTTCATTGCCGGGAATAGGATGGGAGGAAAGGACGATCGTATCACCTTCGCGCACATCAAACTTACGGTTGGTGCCGCTGGCCAGCCGGCCCATGATGGAACGTGGTTCGCCCTGGGAACCGGTGCACATCAAGACCACCTGGTTATCAGGCATACTCAAGGATTTCTCCAATGAAATTACCAATCGTTCGGGGAAGTCCACATATCCTAACTCCCGGGCCATATTCATGTTGTCCACCATGCTGCGACCGGTGAAGGCAATTTTACGCCCGTGACGCTCGGCTGCATTGGCCACCTGCTGCATCCGAGAGATCAGGGATGCAAAGGTCGCCACCAGGATGCGCCCTTTTGCTTTTTTAAAGACCTGGTCGAGGCCTTGATCAATGATACGCTCGGACTTGGTCCAGCCGGGCTCAGTAGCATTGGTTGAATCTGACAGCAAGGCCAGAACCCCCCTTTGGGCAAATTCTGCCAGCTTAGCGTAATCTGTGGGCCAGTTGTCGACCGGTGTATGGTCAAATTTATAGTCCGCGGTATGGACAACCAACCCGGCCGGGGTTTCGATGCCCAAACCGACCCCATCCGGGATGGAATGGCAGACATGGAAGAAATCCACACTGAACGCACCAATCTGGACCCGTTCACCCGCTTTGACCGTTCGCAGGTCGGCTTTACCAGCCAAACCATGACGGTTGAGCTTGACTTCGACCAGCCCGCGGGTCAAGAGCGTGTCATAAATTGGGGCATTGATCTCTTCCAGCACATGCTGAATGGCGCCAATATGGTCTTCATGGCCGTGGGTAAAGACAATGCCGCGCACGCGGTCTTTTTTATCGGCCAGATAATTATAAAAATCGGGGATGATGTAATCAATCCCGATCATGTCGTTTTCAGGGAACATGATCCCGGCATCCACAATCAAAATGTCTTTGCCATATTCATACAGGGTCATGTTTTTCCCAACCTCGCCGAGGCCCCCGATTGGGATAATGCGTAATATTTTTTTGTTTTTCATACTTAAATTTTCCTTTTTCCGTTCTACTTAATTAAATAATTGAGGTTTCTATTGACAAAATACTTAAAATATGGGATTTGCCCATTTGAAGTCTGTATCATTAGCAGCCATTCCTGTGACATAAAAAATGCCCTGCGGCATCAGGCCGGTCAGGGCG
>SKPR01000223.1 GCA_007119455.1 Candidatus Brevefilum sp.
AATTTACCCATAAATCTTCAGAACGATATTTGGGTGGGCATTCGCCGCCTTCATGTTTTATCACATCCCGGTCTCAATTTTCTCATTCCGTCAGATGGCTCATTGCGCAGTCAATCTGCTCTATCATTGGGGGGGTATATTGCCCGCATGTCCCATGCCAGGGTGGTTCTCCTGGGAATCCGCAAGGACAGAGAAAAAGTTGATCTTCACTTACAGGATGCAAGGAAATTATTAGGAAGCGGGATGGCTTCGACCCAGGTTGAGTCCTCAGATGGGGATTTTGGTGAAGCAATTGCCGAATCCTCAGAGAGGCATAATTTTGACCTGCTAATCCTTGGTTGGCGACCAACTGCTGGCTCAAAGGAGATAACAACAGCACTGGCCAGCGGAGAACACCATTTACTGCTGGCCACCAGGCCTGTTACTCGGCTGGCAAGGGCTCTGATCTGTCTGGCCAGCGGTGAACCCGGACATGACACTGTTCTTTTCACCGGACGTCTTTTACGTCATTTGGGAGCTGAGGCAACATTAATGACCGTCATGCCACAGCAGACTGCCAAAGCTTATCCCCAGAGCCGGATTGAGCGTTTTCTGGTAAATGGGCAGAACAGTTTGGCCCGGTTTGGGGTGCCTGCCCAGACAAAAATCAAACAAGGTGGCCTGGTTTCAGCCATCCAGGAAGAAACGCAGCAATTTGAATATGATCTGGTGGTTCTGGGTGCGCCTCTTCCAGATGAAGAAGGTATTCCGGACCTGGCAGGTCATGTTGGATCGGTCATTACAACGGTTGAAAATTGCTCGTTTCTAATCGTTAAATCTCACCAATATCAACGATTACAGAATAAATTCAGGAGGATGCGATGAAACAGATCAAAATATTCACCCTATTCTTTATTTCCGTTGCTATGGCTTTAGCAGGTTGTACCGGTGGTGGTGCTGAGGGAGGATCAGGGACGGATAGGATCGTCCTGGCAGCTTACACAACACCGCGTGAAGCCTATGGCCAGCTCATCCCGCTATTTCAATCGCAGTGGCTGGCTGAAACCGGGCGGCGTGTTGTGTTTGAGGAATCTTATTTGGGATCGGGTGCCCAGTCCAGGGCTGTTGTGGAAGGCTTTGAGGCGGATATCGTTGCGCTTTCCCTCGCTGCAGATGTGAACCGAATCAAACAGGCCGGATTAATCACACATGATTGGCAGCAGAATGACCATAATGGATTTGTAACGACTTCGGTTGTTGCCTTCGCTGTTCGTAAAGGTAATCCCCTGCAAATCCAGGATTGGTCGGACTTGAGGAGGCCAGGCATCGAAATTCTCACACCAAACCCGAAAATGAGTGGAGGTGCCATGTGGAACATTCTTGGGGCTTATGGCGCTGCTTTGCGTGGGAATATTGACGGGATTCCCGGAGAAGACCCTGAAGCTGCAATGATGTTATTAAAAGATATCTTGCGTAATGTGAGTGTGATGGATCAATCAGCCCGTGACAGTATCGTAAATTATGAAATGGGGATTGGCGACCTGGCCATAACCTATGAAAATGAAGTTCTGGTTGGCAGGAACTCTGGCCAAGATTATGAACTCATCCTGCCAGCATCGACTATTTTGATTGAGAACCCGATTGCCATCGTTGATGTCAATGTGGACAAACATGGTTCACGTGAGGTGACAGAAGCATTTCTTGATTTCCTCCTCACGCCAGAAGCCCAGGCAATCTTTGCGCAGCATGGTTTGAGAGTCGTCAACCCTGAGGCTGCGGCTGCGTCGGCCGAGTTTTACCCCGAAATAGATGATTTATTTACGGTTGATTTTTTTGTTGGGTGGGATCAAGTTATGATTGAAATTTTTGGTGACGGCGGCCTTTATGACCAGGTCCTTTTGCAAGTCCATCGGAGGTAATTAGCATGGAGATACCGATCCCATTTTTCAGGCTTCGAAACACCATTTCTGAGTGGATATTGCGGGGGCCATCGATTCTTTATTTAGGTTTGATGATTGGTTTGCCGCTTATCGTCATATTTCTGGACGGTTTCCGAGAAGGAGTCAGCGGGCTGCTATATCAGATTACATTGCCGATAGCGAGACATGCAATAATCCTCACATTATGGACTTCTGCTTCAATGATGTTGATTAATGCCGTGATGGGATTGATGGCCGCTTATGTACTGGAGCGCTATACTTTCCCTGGTAAGCGTCTAATGAATGCCATAGTTGATCTGCCCCTCGCGATACCAACCCTTGTCACCGGGGTGATGCTGGTCATTCTTTATGGTCCTCAACGAACATTGGGTCAATTTCTTTCCCGGCAGGTCGGTCTGCAAATTGTTTTTGCGCCATCCGGGATTATCCTCGCGCTGCTATTTATCACATTTCCGCTGGTTGTTCGGGCTATTCAACCCGTTCTTCAGGATTTAGATATCACCCAGGAGCGTGCTGCGGCCACTCTGGGCGCGGGACAGTGGCAAATATTTTGGAAAATCGTTTTTCCAGCATTGCTCCCGCCACTTTTGAGTGGGTCCTTATTAGGATTTTCGCGTGCGATTGGCGAGTTTGGTGCTGTGGTGATCGTCGCAGGGAATATTCCCTTACGGTCACAGACAGCCGCCGTTTATGTTTTTGGTGCGGTGGAGTCTGAGAATCGATTGGGGGCAAGTGCTGTTTCTATTGTTTTGGTTGGTATTTCATTTGCTATGTTGATGATTGCCAATGCTTTACATAAATCCTGGGGTGCGCATCGATGATTAAGGAGAGGAAAACTTGGGGTGCCCGAGTATTAATTGGGGTTGTGATGATCTACATGGGTATTCTAATCATCGCCCCTCTGGTTGGCCTGGTAACAGGTGTTTTTGAGCGTGGTCTTCAACCAGTGTTTCTCACTTTGACATTACCTTTACTTCATCAATCACTGTCTCTTTCATTACAAATTGCTTTAGTTGTGGTGGTTGTTCAAACGATATTTGGTACATTAATAGCCTGGGTGTTGGTTCGACAGGATTTCCGCTTTAAAACCGTCTTAAACGGGTTCATCGATATACCATTTGCCATTTCCGGTGTTGTGGTGGGATACATGCTTTTATTGCTTTTTGGACGCCAAGGACTTTTATTTCCTCTTGTTGACTGGCTCAATTTTCGAGTTGCCTTTGCAGTACCCGGGATGTTCCTTGCAACGCTTTTTGTGTGCCTGCCATTTATGGTCCGTGAGATGATCCCGGTTTTTGAAAACCTTGATCGGCAACAGGAGAAGGCTGCAGCCACACTGGGCGCGAATACCTGGCTGCGCTTCTGGCGGGTGATTTTTCCACAGATGAAAACTGCCCTGATTTATGGGATAACATTGACCTTTGCTCGGGCCATGGGGGAGTTTGGGTCCGTGCTGGTCATTGGTGGTGGTATCCGGGGAAGGACAGAAACGGCCACGGTATTCATCTTTCGTTCACTTGATGAAAGGCGTTTTGTTGACGCCTATGTGGCGGCTTTAATCCTCGGTTTCCTTTCTGTTCTAATTGTTTTAGTCGCCGATGGAATAAAGAAGGCTCGAGAAAAAAAGGAGTCCTAAATTCAGTAAGGTTTTAATGATCAACCTGGATTACCGTTTTTATTACCGATAAAATTTTCAAATATTTTTCTGTACTCATGACCAATTATGAATACCTGAGAATTTCCAATCTTAAATGAGATTGTTTTCACTATTCTAACGGCATCTGCCTTGGGTTTTTCAAGATATGTCAATTTCAGGGTGACCCATTCAGGATATTGACACGAATGGTTTGACAAGAAAGGTGGTCTTTTTGATATAATGTAATCAACATCTATAAAACCAGACAGGATGTTGATCTTGATAATTTTCCCGGTTAGAAACGTTGTCAATCAGTAGAATAAGCAATCATTACCCCATATGATCCAAACATAAATTATTTTTATAATCTAAAGGAGCCATTATGAACCACACATTTTATAAAAGATTGTTCTATTTGACGGTGATATTTATGTTGATCAGCCTGGCATGTATGTCCTCCTCAAGAGTCGATCCAACTGCAACCGATGTGGCTCAGATCGAGCGAGAAGAACCTGAAGCAACAGAACCATCAGAAATACTGGTTGCGGAACCTGAGCCAACCCAACCCCCGCCGGTTGTAGAGCCCACCACACCACCAACGATGGAGCCTGTTGTTGATCCAACCGAAGAAACCCAGGATTACCCGATTGGCGATCCCTACGGAGAAACACCACCCGCTTTCTTCGTTGAGGAATTTCAGGGCGACCTGGACAGCTGGACCTATTTCTTAATGAGTGGTGATGAAAACAAAATGGACCTCTATACGGAAAACGATCGTCTTGTTTTTGACTTGCAGGGACAATATCAATGGGTCTATGTCCTTTACGATGAATATACCTACTCAGGGGTGCGCCTTGACCTCCTGGCGGAGAACAGGGCAAAAAACACCAATAATGTCAGCCTGATTTGCAATTACTCCGATCGTTTTGGGTGGTATGAATTTAATGTCAGTAATGGTGGATTGTATTATATCTACGTCTATTCTGAGATTGATGGCGATTATTTTACCTTAGCCAGTGGGGGTTCCACCAATGTCCGCATGGGGCGTGATATAAATCTCTATACCGCAGTTTGCCAGGGAAATCGGTTGGCTTTATACATCAATGGTGTGTTGGAACGTGAGCACGTGGATAATCGATATAATCTGAACGAGGGTCAGGTCGGTTTTTCTGTATCTTCCTTTGATGTTCTACCGATCCTGGTTGAGGTTGATTATTTTTCGATCATGGAACCATAATTTCTACGAAGGTATTTAACCGAGGTTTTTTAAAAACGAAACCCCTCGATAATAAAGTCAAGGAGGGGTTTTCTATTTTATTTATTACGGTTCAACCGGATAGCCCGCCTGTATCCACGCTTCCAAACCACCCAGGATGGGGTTGGCTCTGGCAAAACCGTTTTCCAGCATGATGAACGCCGCCCGGGCGCTCGTACTTTCGGCTGGTCAGGTTCATATGGTGAGATACCAGGTGTCCGGATTCAGTTCATCCAGACGGGCTTCCAACTCAGCGAGCGGGATATTGATGGAGCCTTCAGCCCTGATGGCTTCAAATTGTGCTTCAGCTCGTACATCCAATATGACACCCTCACCATTTGTAACAGCCTGGTAAGCTTCATCAGCGGTTACTCTCGGGATGTCGTCCTGAGTGCGGTACTGACCGGGGCGAGCAATTTGTGCGTCCCGGATATTCTGAGCCAGCACAAGGCCGCCAATGCTCAAGACCAGCACAGCGACAAACAGGATCAGGGGTAATAGAGCGTTGTTTTTCTTTCTTCTCATTTAGTTACCTTTCAATAACCAATAATAATGGATATTACCTGATTAACTGAATCGTTTCAACCGGATGCTATTGGTGACGACAAAAATGCTGCTGAACGACATTGCGCCTGCGGCCAGCATCGGGTTTAGCAATCCCAGGGCTGCTGCCGGGATCAAAACGGTGTTGTAGAAAAAAGCCCAGAACAGATTTTGCTTGATGGTCCGCAATGTTTTACGCGAGAGTGCGATAGCTTTTGGCACCCCACGCAGATCACCGCTGATCAGTACGACCGGTGCTGAAGCCATGGCAACATCCGTCCCTGTACCGATGGCAATGCCAATATCAGCCTGAGCCAGGGCTGGAGCATCATTGATCCCGTCACCGACCATGGCAACAGTCAGGCCTTCACCCTGTAGCTTTTTAATTTCAGCCGCTTTGTCACCCGGGAGGACTTCTGCCAGGACAGTATCCACGCCGATTTGTTTGGCGATAGCTTCAGCCGTTCTCAGATTGTCACCGGTCACCATAGCGACTTTAAGCCCCATCTCGTGCAAGGCTTTGATGGCTTCCAGCGAGCCTTCTTTGATGGTGTCTGCTACACCGATGGCCGCTGCCAGGTGACCGTCAACTGCGACCATGACGGCGGTGTTGGCAGCCTCCTCAAGATGTCGGACTTGATCTTCAAGGGGCGCTGTTTCGATGTTTTTTGTTTCCATCAAACGCCGGTTCCCGACCAGAACTTCCCGACCGTCCACTTCAGCGCGGACGCCATGACCGGCAATTGCTGCAAATCCCAGGGGTTCGCTCAGTGACAGGTCTCTGGCATTGGCATCAGCTGTAAAAGCCTCACCTAAGGGGTGTTCGCTGCCTTTTTCAACAGAAGCAACCAGGCGGATGATCTCGTCCTCATTATCCGAAACACCATTTAAGTGAACCCGAGTTACAGCCGGCTGGCCGCGGGTGATGGTGCCGGTTTTATCCAGAACAACCATGTTGATTTCACCAGCTCGTTCAAGACTTTCACTTTTCTTGATCAAAATACCAAGTTCAGCGCCTTTTCCCGTCCCAACCATTACGGCCGTTGGCGTTGCCAGGCCCATTGCACAGGGGCAGGCGATAACCAGCACAGCTACCGTGTTGATCAGAGCGCGTGTGAACGGCCCAACCACGGCATCGGGGCTCATGGGTATGAAGAAGTACCAGACGGTAAAGGTGACTAAAGCGATCACGATCACGACCGGCACAAATATGGCAGAGATTTTATCCACCAGGTTTTGGATCGGCGCTTTACTGGTCTGCGCTTCTTCAACGAGTTTAATGATTTGCGCCAGGGCTGTCTCTTTGCCGATTCTGGTTGCTTCGAACTTAAGCAATCCCAATTTATTGATTGTGCCGCCGATGACTTCATCACCAGCAGATTTTTCAACTGGCATTGATTCACCCGTCAGCATGGATTCGTCAATACTTGAGCGGCCATCGACCACCACGCCATCAACCGGGATTTTCTCACCCGGGTGAACGAGGACCAGGTCGCCAACGTCGACTTCATCAACTGTCACCTCGACTTCAATGCCATCACGGACAACATATGCCTTTCGGGGCCGGAGGTTCATGAGTTTCCGAATGGCGTCGCTGGCACCACCTTTCGCTTTGGCCTCAAAGTATTTTCCTAATTTGACCAGGGTGATGATGACGGCCGAGATCTCAAAGTAAACGTGAAAGACATGGCCCGGTATCCAGCCCAGGGTAATCGGGATCGAATAGAAATAGGCTGCCGAGGTGCCCAGGGCAACCAGCACATCCATATTGGCCGAGCCGTTACGCAGGGATTTGAATCCGTTGACATAGTACTGCCAGCCCACATAAAATTGCACCGGGGTGGCCAGGAACCAAAACAGGTAATTCATCCAGGGGGCATGCGCCAGGGCTTGCGGTAACAGGCCGAAATCCCTGCCCATGGAGAGGATGAATAAAGGTGTGGTAAAGATCAACCCGATGATCAGCATTCGCCGCTGTTGGGATATCTCTTCTTTGCGAGCCTTGGCCTCAGCGTCCTCCAATGGATGATCGGATTCCAGTGTTTCAAATCCTGCTGACCGGATCGACCGGCGGAGGTCATTCTGGCTGATGATGGTGGGAACATATTTTACCAGAGCAGTCTCCGTGGCCAGGTTAACCTGCGCTTCTATCACCCCCTCCTGTGCATTGAGTGCTTTTTGAAGACGCATCACATCGGCTGAATCTGACAGATTCTTGATGCCGAGGGATGCTTCGCCCATGGCGACTTCATAACCAGCTCGGTTAATACGGTCAATGAATTCACCAAGAGAGGCTTTTCCGGGGTCGTAGCTGACCGCTGCCCGCTCGGATGAGAGGTTGACGTTCGCCGATTGAACGCCATCGACTTTTTTTAGATTTCTTTCAACCGTTGCCACACAATTGGCACAGGTCATCCCCAGAATGGGGAGAGTTAAGTGTTTTTGATCAGTCATAATATATCAGTCTGTTGCAGGATAGTTAATTTCTGTCAATGTTTGTTTCAACTGCTCTTCCGTTGCTGGTTGGTCGAAAGTGACCGTCACCAGGCGGGTTTGGGCGTCCGCATCCACATTGGATACGCCTTCAATATCTGAAAGCTCCATTGTGATGGTGTGGGTGCAGTGTTTGCAATGAATATTCGGGACAGTATAGGTTACAGTCTTCATTTTTGTTTCTCCTTGTGAAACTTAGATTTTGTTGGATGTTTCGAAAACTTCTGTAATTTCGGTCAAGACACGCGTGCGCTCCTGGGGGTCATCGCCCTCGATAGCGCCCAGCAGGCAGGTATTGAGGTGTCCGTCCAGGATTCTGGCGCTGATTTTATTGAGTGCAGCCTGAACAGCCTGGATCTGGCGAATGACATCAATGCAGTACTGATCGTTTTCAAGCATGCGTTGGATGCCCCGAATGTGACCCTCGATGGTTTTTAATCGCTGGATATTATCTTTGTGGTCATGTTTCATAAGTTTTCTCCTACCCCCCCCCATAGGGGGTGGGTTATTGTGTATAAATAGTACTATCTTTGTCGGAATATGTCAAGTGTTTCCAATTTGTCGGTTTTTTATGTATCGGAATAAGTTTCTACCGATTACACTTTCACCAGTATAATGGGTGATGTTGTGTTCTCAGGAGATGCTTTGTGAAACAGCGTACGGTTGGCTTTATTTTAATGTCCCTCGCGGCTTTAGGCCTGGCAGTGGCGGCAACTATGATGAAAATTATCCCGGAAGTGACAAACCTCGGCCCAGGTGATGTTGCCATCTGGCGATTCTCGATTGCTGCCCCGGTTTTGTGGGTGGCTTTATTTTTTCATCAACCGTCTGAGCGGTATATCCCGGAAAAACCTTTTCTCCTCTTGGGATTGGGCGTGGTTTATTCGATTGCCAGTTTTTCTGCTTTATTTGCCTTAAGCCGTCTGCCCGCCTCAATTTATGTGATCTTGATCTATATATATCCTGCGCTGGTTGTGCTGTTTTCAATCCTCACCGGACGTTCTGTACCTCGGTTATCCTGGCTAGGATTACCTCTCACGTTTATTGGCCTGTTCTTGACCTCTTATGAATTCGGTCAGGCCCTTGTGATTGATCCCATCGGCTTGGCGATCACCATGGTCAATGCCCTGGCGATGGCAACCTACTTTTTGGCAGGCGAAACGGTGTTCAAATCCACGCACGACAGATTGTTGGGGACGGGTTGGGTGCTTACTGGCGCTATGATTTCCGGGTTGGTGGTCATCCCGGTGATAGGGGCGGTTGTGCCAGACAGCCTGATGGGCTGGATATATCTGATTTCACTGAGCATTTTTGGCACGTTGATGCCAATACTGGCCATGAATTATGGCACCCAACTGACGGGCGCAGCGCGGGGTTCGGTGATCATCACCCTGCAACCGGTACTGGCAGTGATTTTCGCCTTAATTTTCTTGAATGAAACCCTATCCTTGCAGCAGTGGATAGGCGGTTCAATGGTCGTCATGGCGATTTTTGTTATTCAAAAGAGCCGTGATAGAAAGCGAAGGCAAAGACAGGCATCCAATCCATAAGCGAAAATTTTTCCTTGTGTTGATTCAATTTAAATAATGTAAAATCTCATAGGCCTTATACTACGATCTGGATTAAACTTCAATCACCGCCGGTGATAAGAGTATATTTATGGTGAAACTTTGACTGATAACAAACCGAATTTTATTGCGAAACTCATTTTATTACTGGGTGCGAATCTTACCCTGGGAGCCGGGGGCAGTCTCTCACCGGCCATGCCGGCTATGTTGGACTATTATTCAGGAATATCTGGTGCAGCGTTATGGGTCAGCTTGATGATCACACTGCCAGCATTATTTGTCGTCATTGGGGGTCCGTTGGCAGGATTCTTATCCGATAAATTTGGCCGAAAACCGGTTTTGGTTTTTTCAATCCTGATAGGTGGCGTGGCAGGGAGTGCCGGTGCCATTTTGGGGCCGATTTGGGTGATCCTGCTAACCAGGGCTTTTGTTGGTCTGAGTATTGCCGGCGCTCTCACGGCTACCAACGCCCTGATTGCCGATTATTTTGATGGCCAAAAACGTGCGAAATTTATGGGTTATCAATCAGCCATTGGTGGGTTGAATGTGGTGTTTTTTCTGCCACTGGGCGGGTTATTGGCTGGCATCAATTGGCGCCTGACTTTTCTGGCATATCTGCCGTTGCTGCTCTTATTTCCACTGGCATTCTTATTCATATATGAGCCCAGGGTAGTGTCTAAAACGGGTGAACCACCCATCAAACATAAACTCCAATTGCAACCTTCGGTGATCTACATCTATACTGCCGTTTTCTTCAGCCAGTTTGCCTTTATAACCATTCCCATCTTTATTGCTTACTACATGACGGACCTTTTGGGTGTTAGTCCTCTGGCCGTTGGACTGGCAAGCGCCGCTTCTGGATTTTTTTCCTTTGTGGCCGGGCTGTTTTATGAACGGATTGGAAGGAAGATACACTTTAGAAATTTATCAATTATTGGGTTCGTGTTGATGGGACTGGGATTTGTCATACTGGGTGTGGCTGAATCCTGGTTACTGGTGATATCCGGTCAGTTGATCGTTGGCTTCTTCCTGGGGTTGATGTTCGCCAACCTCACCACATGGCTGGCCGATCAGGTCAGGGCTGTGGTACGCGGTCGTGCGAATGGCTTGTTTGTGACAATGATGTTCCTGGGAAGCTTTATCACATCCTTTGTCTTCACCCCCATAGCCAATGCTACCAGTTACCATGTGGTATTTATTCTCAGCGGGGTAATTATCATTTTGACAGGCTTGGCAGCGTTGTTTCTTAAACCAGATTGAGTGGAAAGAAAGCAGATTTCAAAAATTTTGTATTAAAACCTGAAGAAGGTCTTTCATTCTTTAAAAGTTTGGGGTATAGTTTAAAATAATGAAAGATGTGTAGAGCAAGCTCATCTTCTTCTCCTTTTCTATTGAACAAACCCTCCCGGCGATCAGCCGGGAGGGTCGTTTAATAAACGTGAGGATTGTTGTTCAAAAATTAGCCATGAAATGCCGGGACAGGGATGACGATCACTTTACACAATCGCTCATCTTGCATCCGGCTGTAAAGACGTGGATCGAGTTCATCTGCTGTGCTGGATGTGGTGATCACCGTTGGTAACTCGGCATTGTACCGGTAATTGAAAAGCTGGTAGAGTTTCTCCCTGGCCCAGGGTGTGGCAGAGTGCGTTCCCAGGTCATCCAGGATCAACAAGCGTGCCGTTCGAATCTCTTCAAAACGGCGGTCAAGGGAAACAGTGCTGTTTGGGTTGAAGGTGGATCGCAGATGATCGAGCAGATCAGGTACACTGACCATCAGCGGAGGAAAGCCCATCCCGGCCTGGTAATTGCCGATGGCAGCGGCCAGGTGGGTCTTCCCGCAGCCATAAGAGCCGGTCAGTAACAACCAGCCGCGGGGGTGTTCGGCGTATTCCCTGGCGGTTTCAAATGCACGTTTTAAATCCTTCAAATCCTGGGACGGAAGTTTTTCATTCTGCCGCAGACTGAAATTGCCAAAGGTCTGTCGTCCGTGCAGGCCAAGGGTTGAAAGCTCAGGATGGCCGGTATCATCAGCCGGGTTACGGTAGTCCGGTGCCAGGATTTTAACGACCGTCACCAGGTTGGGGTCCTGTAGGCGAGAGCGGATCCGACCCTCAAATTCATTGACCGGCAGGTTGCTCGTCACGACCGTCGGGAGCTGGTTCACATACCGGTGGTTCATAATCTGGTAGATCTTTTCCTGAGCCCAGGCTGTGGCGTTCTGAGTGCCAAAATCATCTAGAATCAGGAGCGGTGTCTCACGAATTTCCTCAAACCTTTCTTCAAAACTCATTTCTGCACCAGAATACGCATAACGCAACCAATCAAGCAGGTCTGGTACCGTTAAAAAGAGTGCCTGCGTGCCAGATTCAATGGCATGATTGGCAATCGCAGCAGCCAGGTGGGTCTTTCCGCAACCATAGCGACCGACCATCAATAACCAGCCATTGCGGTTTTGGGCAAAATGGTAAGCCTGGTTATAGGCATGTTCAAGGGAGTCAGCCTGGAGTTTTCCCAGCCCAACCCGGCCTCGTTTCTCAAAATTTTCAAAGCGCAGGTTTTTCAGAGCTTCAAGGCTGCTCATGCGGAAAAGACGTGTCCGTGCAGATTGTGTGATGGCTTCTGAACGGCAGGTACAGGAAACTATCTTTCCAAATTCAGGATGATCAACGGGCAGGTCCCTCCGCAGATATCCGATCCCCCCGCAAATTGGGCAATTTGGATCACCGGGCATTTTCACCTGGCGAATCGGACCAGCATCCATTTCGGTTTTATTTTCGCCTGAGCCAGCTTCTCCGATATGTTTCCGGATCTTGTTTATCGTCTCGTCGATTTTGTTCATGTCCACGTCCTTCATTTTTCCAGCGTTCCAGGATCATCTGAATATATTTCCAGTTCCGGGCATTGCGAGTGACAGCGATTTCAATGGCTTCTTCGATCCATGAAACCGGGTAATTAATCTCATCATCCTTGAGAATTTCTGCCATCATCGGTGTGATTGCGCCAATATTCTCTTCGTATAGTTTAAAAATATTGGGTTGGGCTTCAGCCAGATGAATTGGCTTTCGTTGTTGTTCTGAATTTTGCCATTGGCCCTGACCAATGGCTTTGATGGCTGCCCGTCCCTGGGGGCTGTTGAGAAAATAATACTTTTCGTCCATCCAGTCCAAGTCGGCTACGAGGATGATGTTCAGGCTGACCAGACCAGATAGGGCCGTCCGCAGGGATTCTTCATCTCCCAGCATGTCTTTCAAGATAGCGTCTGAAGATAGATCCACAAATCGTAAATATCGGATCGTACTATCCTGCTGTTCCAGGTGCCAGAAGATGTATAAGAGCAGGCGGAGTTCGTTAATATCTGAGATTTGAGGTAATAGTTCGTTAAAGAAGCCAGCGGGAACCCGAACAGGTTCCAGATTGTTCTCTGAAAAACCTTTAAAACTTAACACGTCATTGACAGTCATGGGGTAATTGCCTCTCAACCCAGAGTTCAGATGGGCCCTCTGGCGGCATTTTCAAATTTGGCCAACTCGTCAATAAAGACGAGGTTGATACCGCTATGTGTGGGGCCATTCCGGTGTTTGGCCACAATCATCTCTGATTTGTTCCGTTCTTCCTCGCTTTCACTCAGGGGGTTGCGATGGATAAACATCACAATATCGGCATCCTGTTCGAGCGAGCCGGATTCACGCAGGTCAGAGAGCTGGGGTTTTTTGTCTGGACGGTGTTCAACAGCGCGGGAGAGCTGGGCAGCAGCCAATACAGGGACGTCCAGTTCACGCGCCAGCACTTTGAGGTTCCGAGAAATGTTGGATACTTCCTGAACACGGTTGTCGGTGCGGCTGTCTCCGGTCATTAATTGGAGGTAGTCCACCATAACAAGGTCCAATCCATATTCCATATGCAAACGCCGGCACTTGGTGCGTAGCGATAGGGGGGTGATGGCCGGGGTGTCATCCAGGAATATCATGGTGCGATCATACGTGTCGAGGGCCTGGAAGAAGATGTCCCACTCGTTATCATTCAGACGCCCTGAACGCAGCCGCTGGGTGTCAATGCGGGTATCCATCGCGATCAACCTCTGGAGTAGCTGTTCATTGGACATTTCCATTGAAAACATGGCCACGGTTTTTTTGTGAACCAGAGCAGCATTGCGGAGCGTTCCCAGGAGGAAGCCGGTCTTACCCATGCCAGGCCGGCCAGCCACAATCAACAAATCCGATTTTTGCAGGCCGCCTAGGAGGTGGTCAATATCAATTAATCCTGTGGGAACCCCGTAAATATCGTCCGGCCGATTTGCCAGGTCGTCAATCCGGTCATAGTAATCCCGGACGACCTCCTGGATGCGCACCAGGTCACGTTTGATACGACGCTCACTGACATTGAAGATCGCTTTTTCCGCTTCATCGACAACTGTATCGATAGCCTGTTCCTGATGGTAAGCCAGACGGGCAATCTCGTTGGCTGCTTCCAGCATTCGGCGGCGGATGGCATTTTGCTCGATGATCCGACCGTAAGATTCGGCATGGAACGCATTAGGCGCCCGGTTGATCAACGAGATCAGATAAGTCTGTCCACCGACTTCATCAAGCTGGCCACGGTTAGAAAGTGTCTCAGTCACGGTTACCAGGTCAATCGGTTGCCTGAGTTCGTGCAGTTGGTGATAACTTTCCCATATCCATTGGTTGCGGACAATGAAAAAATCTTCTGCTTTAAGGAATTGTGAAACATCCAGATAGACATCCGGGTTAATCAGCACAGCGCCAATTAAAGCCTCTTCTGCGTCGCGGTTGCTGGGTAGGGTTAATGCTTCTGTAAGGGTGTTTTCGCTAAAATTGATATCGTCAGTCATTGATAAAGTGTCTTGGAAATCTGGTGGGCCGGGCAGTTCTGTGGTTATTGTATAAAAAACCGGGATACTGTGTCAACAGAAATCTCCCGGTAATTATAACCTTGTATAGATGCTAAACCATTCAATCGTTATCTTCTTCCGGGTCTTCTTTTTCATCCGTATCTGATGGAAGATCGTCAATATCAAAACTCTGCAAAAAATCTTCAAAAATATCGAGGTCTTCGGCAGACATTTCTTCCAGGTCCTCATCGTCGAGTTCTTCAGGTTCAAGGTCTGAGATATCTTCCTCAGGCACAATGCCCGCGTTTTCCATCACATCCTCAGAAACCATGATCGGCGCCCGCATTCGAGCAGCCAGGGCCAGGGCGTCTGAAGGACGGCAATCAACCTGACGGCGATCGCCATTAATATCCAGGATCAGGTTACCATAGAACACGTCATCTGAGAGTGAGATGACCTCAACCTGGATTAAGCGGGCATTCAATGTCTGGATCAATGTTTTAAGAAGGTCGTGAGTTTGCGGCCTCGCAACCTGGATTTCTTGTAAAGCGATCGTAATGGCTTCAGCCTCATACAGGCCGATCCAGATTGGCAGATAACGTTCTTCATGGGCTTGTTTTAAGATAACGATCCGTTGCTGATTGGTCAGACTGACCCGAACGCTATCAATTTCGACCTCGATCATTTTTGGCATGCTGTTCTCCTACAAGTGACTGAACTGATATGATTCTAACACGGTGGCCAAAGCGGTGCAACCGATATGTCTTTATTTGACTCCGATATTTTAAGGTTTTCGTGTATAATCGAGAAAAGGTGTATGCTATTGATTCTTAAAATGTTAACGATTTATTCTGCCATTTTGCATGGGATGTGTGGAAACAAACCAGGATGATACGACAGCTTCCACAGTTTACACTTTCAGGTAAAAGCAGGATATTTCCTCATAACTGCACGAACAATTGAAACTTTCCAGAAAATTAAGCGTTATAATCATTAATACTGGAATGGGAAGGAAATTATTTTGGCAAAAGTGTCCGATTATACGATCTTGATCATTGAAGGTGGTCGTGGTGATCATGCTTCTTTTGGTGAAGAGCTACAGGAAAAAGGGTATCAAGTTACCAAAGTGCCGAGCGGCAGTTCGGGTTTAAAAATTATCGATTCTGTGGAGCCAGAGGCGGTCATTATTGATGCTGCCTCTCTCAGAACAAGCGGGGTCAGAATCTGCCAATCTTTTCGAAAAATCGATGGTGATTTGCCCATTATCTTGATCATTGATCAAGCTGTAACCCTTCCCGAAACCATCGATGCTAATTTAGTGCTCAGGTTACCTTTTACCATTCAAAAGCTTGTCAACCGGTTGCGCGCTTATCAGCCCACCGATGAAAAATTTATCTTGCGGGCAGGACCAATTGAGCTGAATACACGGACCCACCTGGTCACCTGTAATGATCACCAGAAGAAACTGACCCCCAGATTGGTCGAAATCCTTGCCGTTTTGATCAAAAATAATGGGAAGATCGTCGAAAGGGATCCGCTTTTTAAAAAGGTTTGGGAGACAAATTACACAGGTGACACGCGAACATTAGATGTCCACATTAGCTGGTTGCGTAAGGCAATTGAGGAGGATCCGCGCCACCCAAAACTGATCCATACTGTTCGTGGCGTTGGCTATATCCTGGAAGCCTGAATTTATACCAATGCAGGTTGATAAAAATTAATAGCTTTCAGGTGGGGGCTTCTCAGCGCGCGCTCAGATACTTGTCAGCTATAATTTGTCATATTGAGTACAATCAATGAACACCGTTAATCCACGATCTTAAAGGTTATTATGGAATCAAATAAATCAAAAAATGTTCTTCTGAGTTGTGTGGTTGTTTTCATTGTGGCATGTCTTTGCCTGGGACTGGTGATAGCCACCGGGGTTGGTGTCTCGGTATTCTGGCCCGTTCAAATTGAAACAGAAGAGGTCAGTGTTGCGACTCCCATCATCGAAAATGAGATTCCAGACAACGATATTGTTGCAGAAACGCCAGCACCTGATGAGGAACTTCCAGAAGAAATTGCCGGGATAATCCAGCAGATAGAAACCCAGGTTGTTCAAATCAGGGGTCTTTCCCCGGTTGAACCTGTCCAGCGGACGTTAATTTCGGCCGAAGAACTCGAAGAAATTGTGATCACTGAGTTCTTCTCTGACTATACTGATGCAGATGCACGTCAGGACGTCCTGGTTCTTTCAACCTTGGGACTACTGCCACAGGATTTTGATCTGCGGGGTTTTTATTTAGAACTGTACAGTGAGCAAATTTCAGGTTTTTACGACAGTGAGGCCAAAGAATTATTTGTTGTCAGAGGCACAACCTTTGGCGGTAGGGAGAAATTGACCTACGCCCACGAATATACCCATGCACTTCAGGATCAGGTTTTTCAATTTGATGAGGGCATGAATTACAACGAGGAAGCCTGTGAGATTGATTCTGAACGATGTGCAGCAATCAGGGCCTTGATTGAAGGCGATGCAACACTGACTGAGATTCTCTGGTTCCAGACTCATGCAACCCGCCAGGATTATGCTGATCTGATGGAAGCTTTTGAAAATTTTTCAAGCCCGGTTTTGGATGCAGCTCCGCCATATATTGCAGCCGACCTTTACTTCCCATACGAGAAAGGCCTGGCATTTGTTGAATATTTATTTGACCAGGGCGGTTTTGATGCAGTTGATGCTGCATTTCTGGATCCGCCGGTGTCAACACAACAGATCCTGCATCCAGATAAATACCCTGACCAAGTACCCGCATTGGTTGAACTGCCCGACTTGAGCGACTCACTGGGAACGGATTGGGAGCTTTTTGATCAAAATATTATGGGTGAATGGTTTACCTTTTTAATTTTACACATGGCCTATAATGATTCTCATCAGCTACCAGAGGACACTGCCAGGCAAGCAGCAGATGGATGGGGAGGGGATGCTTACGCGATTTATCTTAATGAAATCAGTGATGACGTTGTCTTCATCCTGGATATGGTTTGGGAGACCGACTCTGATGCTGAAACCTTTGCAGAAGCATTTTCGGATTATGCCGGTCGGCGTTGGGATATTGCTGATGAGATGGTGTTCGGAAATGCGACCTGGCGTGGGGTAGAGGGCACTGTGATTATGACGCTGGAAGGTGATCGCACCCTGTGGGTCATTGCCCCGGAACCTGAAATGGTCGAATTGATACTGCTTGAACTTCAATGAACGTCAATGAAAATACCTTCATTG
>SKPR01000043.1 GCA_007119455.1 Candidatus Brevefilum sp.
ATTGGACGGAGCGCCACCCGATGCCACCATGTTGATATCGATTGGCGTGATGGTCATTTTCCTGATTAGCGGCCTCTATTACTTCCGGCGAATGGAAAAAACATTTGCCGATATTGTTTAGGTGATGATGACAGATCTGGCTTTACGTGTAGATAATATAGGCAAACGCTATCGTATCGGTCTCAAGCAAACGCGCCCCGATACTTTACGGGATGTCATGGTGGATGCAGCCAGACGGATTGGTAACGTCTTTAAACTCGGTGATCATCATTATTCAGAAAGCCCCGACCATATCTGGGCATTAAGAAATATCTCCTTTGAAGTAGAAAGGGGGCAGGTCTTGGGGATAGTGGGCAGGAATGGTGCCGGTAAAAGCACCTTGCTAAAAATCCTGTCCCGGGTAACCGATCCAACAACAGGATACGGAGAAATCCATGGGCGGGTTGGCTCCTTGCTGGAAGTTGGGACTGGATTCCATCCAGAGCTTTCTGGTCGGGAGAATATTTATCTCAATGGTGCAATCCTTGGCATGCGCCGGGAGGAAATCGATCGGAAATTTGATGCGATTGTGGAATTTTCTGAAGTAGGAAAATTTCTGGATACACCCGTCAAACGCTTTTCAAGTGGGATGTATCTGCGATTGGCCTTTGCTGTAGCAGCCCATCTCGAGCCAGAGATTCTGGTGGTGGATGAAGTGCTGGCAGTGGGTGATGCAGAATTTCAACGAAAATGCCTGGGAAAAATGAACGATGTTGCCCAGGAAGGCCGTACGGTCTTATTTGTGAGCCATAACATGTCTGCAATCTTGCGGTTAACTCAGGAGGCGATCGTCCTCGATCAGGGCCAGATTGTGATGCGCGCCCCGACACCTGAAGCTGTTGACTTCTACTTAAATATGGGCCTCAACAAGCAGGGTGAACGTTTTTGGGAGCATACCGAAATATCGAATGCCTCCGAACCATTTCAACCAGTGGCTTTGCGTGTAAAAAATCCACAGGGAGAAATTGTGGATACCGTTAATTCAGCAGAAGGTTTTTCAATGGAGATGGAATATCAACTGGCGGATGCCATCAGCGGCCTCCGTGTCGGATTTTATCTCATGACGACCCGAGGTGAATTTGTTTTCACATCCTTCGACACAGATGACCCATCATCCTATGAATCCTTTACCTCGAGGCCAGCCGGGCGGTATATCAGCCGGTGCCAGGTGCCACCAAATTTGATGAATGAAGGGCGTTTTGTTGTGGGTGTAAACGCCAGCGCATACCGCATCAAACGTTATTTTCAAGACGATAAAGCACTCACATTTACTGTCGATGCCACCGGTGCACCAGGGACACACTGGCCTGAAAAACGGCTTGGCCCGGTAAGGCCTAAACTGGATTGGCAAATTGAGAAAATGGGGCTTTAGTTTATGAAAAGAAGCACAATCAAGAAGTTACTGGGTGAACTGCCCCTTACGGCTGAATTGTATTGGAATCTGATTCAGCGTCACAAGAACTGGCAGGCGCATTTTAATTTAGATTTACTTTCTTCTATTTTGCCACAGACAGTCCGTGAGGCTGAGCGGTTCCATAAGTCAAAAAGGACAGGCAAAAAAGTTTTCCTCTTCGCTACTTTACATTATTGGATCGAGTACACAGCTCTTTTGAGTTTAGCCCTGGCAGGTAAAGGCCATCAGGTGACCTTTGCCTTTACCCCTTACGCAAACTGGGAAAAGCCCATAGGCAAATTTGATCTCAGACGGCAAAACCTTTATGCACGCCAGATATTGAGCCCGGCTGCCGGAATAATACAGATACAGTCTCTGCTGGATGTGAGACCCATCTCGAAAACTTTACCAGAGGAACTCAAACAAGCTGTAAAGGAAGTCAGTATCTTTGATGCACAATATACGCTACAGGTCGAAGATATCAGTGAAGACAATCCTATCTATCAAATTCGCTATGAACGCAACCTGCTTGCCGCACGTCACGCCCGAGCCTGGTTGCTCGCCCATCAACCGGATGTCGTTGTCGTGCCAAACGGCACCATCCAGGAGATGGGTATGGTTTACAGGGTGGCCCGTCATCTGAATATTCCCACTGTAACTTTTGAATTTGGTGATCAACGTGAACGGATCTGGTTGGCAAAGAATTCCGAAATTATGCGTCAGAATACCGATGACCTTTGGGATGCGCGTGGGGGTGAACCGCTTGACGAGGAACAGGTACAGCAGATTCAGGCTCTGTTTGCGGCTCGTGAAGGCGCCAGAACCTGGAAAAATTTCGCCCGAAAATGGCAAGAAACCCCAACCCAAGGCGGTCTCAAAATTCGAAAACGGTTGAATTTGGACCAGCGTCCGGTTATCTTGCTGGCGACCAATGTCTTAGGGGATAGCCTGACTCTTGGCCGTCAGGTGTTCAGTGAGACAATGGCCGATTGGATCGAGCGAACGGTTCGTTACTTTGCAGAACGGGAAGATGTTCAACTGGTAATCCGTGTCCATCCTGGTGAAGTGTTGTTAGGCGGCGCGTCCATGGTCGATGTGATCAAATCTGCTTTGGGCAAAATCCCAGCTCACATTCATTTGATCAAACCTGAAGAAAAGATCAACACTTATGATGTGGTCGAAATAGCAGACCTGGGCCTGGTTTATACCACCACAGTCGGTCTGGAAATGGCGATGCGCGGTATCCCGGTGATTGTGGCTGGAGAGACCCATTACCGGAACCGGGGTTTCACCCATGACCCTGATTCATGGGAGACATATTTTAATATCCTCGGATCAATTTTAGGTGATCTGGAAAACGCCCGATTAAGCCAGACACAGGTTGACCTTGCCTGGCGGTATGTCTACCTGTTCTTCTTTGTTTTCCCTAAACCCTTCCCCTGGCATCTCTTAGATCTGGAGGAGGATCTTCAGAGTCGGCCCATGGCTTTTGTGTTGGGTGAAGAAGGCCAGCAGGCATATGGTGAAACATTTGATTTTCTTACTGGTGAACCGTTGACCTGGTGATTGGTAATTCC
The DNA here is from genome assembly GCA_007119455.1 of Candidatus Brevefilum sp. Classification (GTDB taxonomy): domain Bacteria; phylum Chloroflexota; class Anaerolineae; order Anaerolineales; family Anaerolineaceae; genus Brevifilum. The sequence continues at coordinate 3,010 of SKPR01000043.1, forward strand.
TGCTTGATGATTAACTATTAATGCAGCAACCTGAAACGACACGTTTACGAAGTAATTTAGCCATATCTTGAAATGCCGGTTTTATTTACTTTACGATCCTGGACTGAATAGCAATGAGCGATCAAAACATCAAAAAACATGTACGGGAATTTTACGACCGGGTAGGCTGGCAATCGGTTGGTGACATGTTGTATCAAAATGCCCAATACGAGGACCTCAGGCCTGTTTCACAGGAGTACCTTCAGCGCTGCCATATGCGCGTGAAAAAGCACCTGGCACCGAAAGGCGGGTATTTACTGGATGCCGGTTCAGGCCCTGTGCAATACCCGGAATATCTGACTTATTCTGAAGGATACCGGGGGCGGGTCTGTATGGATATCTCCATCGTTGCTTTGAAAGAAGCCCGCAAAAGATTGGGCGAGCATGGACTGTATGTGGTGGCTGATATTGCCCGGTTACCCTTCAAGGCAGACAGCTTCGATGGAATTGTTTCATTACATACCATTCACCATGTGCCTGTAGATGAAAAATTATCTGCTTATGAAGCGCTTCATCGCACCTTGCGACCCGGGCGGTCGATGGTCATCGTCAATGGTTGGACGAACGCTCCCCTGATGGAACGATCAGCGTGGTTTATGCGATTGATGAAGCGCCTGAGGGCCAGATCAATGCGCGGAAAAAAGAGGGACGTTCAAGATGCTGGCATGGGTCAAAAAGTATCAATGCCCGAATCGGAGGGCAGTTTGCAGGATTCGTCCACGCCTGCAGGAACCTTTGTCCAAAAATTAAACGCCAACTGGCTTGAGAGTACGCTATCGGGTCGAATGGAATTTGAGATACGGGTCTGGCGCAGCGTCAGCGTTCCTTTCCTGCGATCGGTTATCTACCCGGATTGGGGTGGTCGTTTCTGGTTGCGGGTACTATTCTGGTTTGAAGAACGGTTTCCACGGTTGCTGGGACGAATTGGCCAGTATCCAATGGTTATCATTCGGAAACCAACCAGAAATGGCGATACTGAGCCCGGTTCATCTGCAGTATAATTCTGACAAAACTTCCAGGAGAAAACAAATGGATTGGAAAGATAAAAATGTGCTGGTGACTGGTGGGACGGGCTCATTTGGCCGTAAATTCGTCGAAATCATGATGAAGGAGTACCAGCCAGAACGGTTGATCGTTTATAGCCGGGATGAGTTAAAGCAGCACGAAATGCGAATGGCCGGTTTGGAACATCCCAAATTACGCTATTTTATTGGTGATATTCGTGATTTGCCGCGGTTACGACGGGCATTCAATGGTGTTGATATTGTCGTCCATACGGCTGCCCTCAAGCAGGTGCCCGCCTGTGAATATAATCCCATGGAAGCTGTTAAAACCAACATCCTCGGAAGCAGCAATGTGGTTGATGCGGCCCTGGACGCAGGTGTTAAAAAAGTGCTGGCCCTCAGCACGGATAAAGCCGTTAATCCAGTAAATCTCTACGGTGCGACCAAACTCGCAGCTGAAAAACTTGTGGTACAGAGCAATGCCTATGCTGGTGGGATGGTCACAAGATTGAGCTGTGTCCGTTATGGCAATGTGGTTGGTTCACGGGGGAGTGTTGTACCATTGTTTATCAAACAACGACAGAATGGTGAAATAACCCTGACGGATACACGGATGACCCGGTTCCTGATCTCCCTGGAACAGGGTGTCCGTTTTGTGATTCGTTGTATGGAAGATATGCAGGGTGGGGAGGTGTTTGTTCCAAAAATACCCAGCACGAAGATGGTTGATCTGGCCCGCGCAATAGCGCCGGATGCAAAAATCCGGATGATTGGAATCCGGCCGGGAGAGAAACTCCACGAAGTACTGATATCTGAAGATGAAGCGCGAACGACAGTTGAGCTTGACGATATGTTTGTTGTTCAGCCGGCAGCAGCCCTGTGGTTTGGATATCATTGGACAGATAAAGGAAATCCTTTGCCGGAAGGCTATCATTATGCCAGCGATAATAACGGTGAGTGGTTAAGCCAGGAACAAATCCGCCAATTGGTACAACCGTTTGAGTTACATGAAATGGAAAGCAGCCGGTAATTATGCGTTTGCTAGTGACAGGCGCCAGCGGACTTCTTGGTTTAAACCTGAGCCTGGTGGCTTCGACCCACGGCTATGAGGTTGTTGGATGGGTTCATTCACAACATCTGCAGGGCGTACCTTTTGAAACCCTGGTGGTTGATTTCCGTAAAACTGAATCAACCCTTAAAATTTTTTCCGAATCTAAACCAGATGCGGTCGTACATTGTGCTGCATTGGCTGATCTGAATAAAGCTGAAGCTGATCCGGCATTAGCCAATCAGCTCAATGCTAAAATACCTGCCATGCTGGC
>SKPR01000189.1 GCA_007119455.1 Candidatus Brevefilum sp.
TTGCGCCCAGTGTAAAGAGTGTGGCTGATTCCATTTCAGCGCAAATGACGCCGCCTCTGATCCAGGCTCGCCATTGATTCAGTAAATATTGATCAACCGGCATGCGTTCAGCCGCAACCTGACCATAAAATGAATCTTTTGAGTGTGAGATACCCACGTGGGCGCGGTATCCCAGGGCATCAGCCGATATTCTCAGGGCATGGACAACATCAAAATCGGCAATGGCCGGAAATTCCACCGGCATGTAATGTTTTGTCGTGCCTTCGTCCCGAACACTGCCTTTGATGATGGCCAGATCACCCGGTTCGATATCGTGTTGTATCCCGCCTGATGTACCCACCCGGATCAATGTGTGGGCACCCACATTTTTCAATTCTTCGATGGCGATCGCAGCGGAGGGGTTCCCAATGCCGGTGGACACCACGGAAACCTTTTCACCCAATAATTTACCGGTGATGGTTTTGAATTCGCGATGGTATGCAACTAGAACCGGATTGTCCAAATGGGATGCAATTTTTTCGCACCGCGCCGGGTCACCGGGTAAAAGGACGTACCGACCTGCATCCCCAGGATCGATTTGAAGATGTTTTTGCCTGGTCACGGACAACCTGGGTTATGTACGATCTTTTTGGATCAGGATCTTGACGCTTTCAACCGCGGTTCTGATGAGCGGGTCGAGATCGGACACATGTTCTTCCGGGTTTTCACCTTCCTGGTTCCAACCGATCAGCATGATCCCGCCAGCGCGTTTTCGATAAATGGTGCTCAGAACAAAGATTGCGGATGCTTCCATTTCTGAACAAATCGTTCCGCCCTGGACCCAGGCTTTCCAACGCTCAAGGAGGTATTTATCCACAGGCATCCGTTCGGGCGCGTGTTGGCCGAAGAAAGAGTCCTTTGATTGGGAGATGCCAAGGTGATGGGGAATACCCAAATTTTCAGCCGCTTCACGTAAAGCTAAGACAACATCGATATCTGCGACAGCCGGGAACTCGATGGGCATGTAGTGACGTGTGGTGCCTTCATCACGGATAGCGCCTGTGACAATACCCAGATCACCCGGGTTTAAGTGGGGCTGCACCCCCCCCGAAGTGCCGACCCGGATAAATGTGTCTGCACCAATCGTAATTAATTCCTCAACTGCAATCGCGGCTGAGGGGCAGCCAATTCCGGTAGAAGTAACGGATACTTTTTCTCCGAGAAGGGTGCCGGTATAGGTTTTATATTCCCGGTTATAGGCGATTAATTCCGGGTTATCAAAATAGCTTGCAATTTTCTCACAACGTCCGGGGTCACCGGGCAAAAATACGTAACGACCCACATCGCCTTTTTTCATTGCAATGTGATACATCAGTTCTTCTTGTGCCATGTTCATACTCCTGTATCTAAGTAAAGATTTGAAAATTTATGCTTTCAATACCTGCCTCAAGGCCAAGACAAAGAAGGTCAGGAAACCCAATGTTGCGAAAATGACGAGGCTGATGGCGAATACCGGATGGAAGACCAGGGTGTCGCTCCAATCCAGGGTTCGATCGACGATGACCCAATAGGTGGTGCTGCCCGTCACAAGCACGCCGATTACCAGTAAAGCAATATCCCAGAAGGTCATTCTGACCTGGCGATAACTTGTTTTCTGGCCAGTGGAACCAAAGGCGCGCGACTCGAGTGAGATCGACAATTGCTGGACCCTTTCAATGGCGCCAACGAAGACCGGCACCATACTTGGAAGGATTGCGCCGAAACCGGTGCCCTTCATTGCCCGAGATTTTTGTGCATTGAGCACGATGCCAAACTCACTTTGGAGGATCGGGATCAATTGCAGGGTCATCACCAGGATAAAATTGAGCGAATAAGGCATGCCGATTCGCTTTAAGGATGTGAAAATATCGGAAGGGTGGGATGTCATGATAGTGACCATCGCCCAGGTTGTCATCGAGAAGATCCGTAAAAGCATGGAAATGCCGCTGTAGATCCCTTCCTGGTAGATGGTAAAGGGGCCGAAACCAACAATCGGCGTCCAGGGCGGGGGAAAAGCCGGCGCAATGCTTTGCAGTGTGATCAGGGTCAAACTGATTGGAAACAGAATCATCACAACTTTGAGATAGGCTTTACCGACCTGTGCGACGAGAACCAGGATCAAACCGATAAAGAAGGCGGCGCCCAAAACAGCCGGGTTACGGGTGGCAAAAGCGAGTGCCAGAATACCAAGTGACCAGGCCAGCTTGGGAAGGGGATTCATCCGGTGGATGATCGAATTACCTGGCACCATGGAAATGGGAATGACTATACCTTGCATTTTAGTTACCTCCTATCCAGCTAGCTCTGGGATGATTTCTGAACTTCACTGACCATTTCATCGATGCTCAACACTGTTTTATTGAAGGATTGATATTTTTCCTGTATCTTCAATGAAAGTGTTGTGATCTGAGGTGGGGTCAGGTGAGTGCTGGACATGATTTCATGATTAGAAAAGACTTCACGCGGTGTTCCATCCATGATCAAATCACCGCCGCGCATGACCAGCATCCGGTCGACGACTTCTGCCAGCAGGATCATATCATGTGCGACACATAACACGGTAGAACCTTCATCACGCAGACGCTTGATCAAGCGGTAGACAGTTTGTGTGGTGATGTTGTCCTGTCCCGTGGTCGGTTCGTCGAGGATGAACACATCAGGCCGCATGGTATACACCGATGCCATGCCGACCAACTTTCGTAGGGGAAAGCTGATGCGGTAGGGGTGCAACTCCAGAAAATCCTCTAATCCAAAAAATTTAACCGCCTGATCAACCCGGGCTTCAATTTCATCTTCCGGGATGCCGAGGTTGCCCGGGCCAAAGGCCAGCTCATCGCGCACTGTTCGGGCAAACAGTTGATGGTTGGGGTTCTGGTAAACATAACCCACATTAGCAGCAACCTGCTGGACTTTCAATGGCGCAGTATCTTTGCCGTTGACATAGACCACACCTTTTGTCGGTTTCAACAAACCAATAAAATGTTTGACAAGGGTGGTTTTACCTGAGCCGTTTTGCCCGATTATGCCGACAATTTCGCCGGGGTTGATTTCCAAAGAGACGTCTCTGACGGCCGTCACATTGCCAGTCGGATAAATGTGCCATAGATTTTCAACTTTAATGATTGGCTCCATCGTATTATCCTGCTTTCTTATTAAATAATGGCCCGTAGGTTTCAACAGCCTGGTCCAGTTTGACGGGATATTGCCCACCCAGGTCAATCAGGCCGAGTTTTTCAACATCATGACCAAAGGCTGCCACCTGTGGCATGCGAAGTCCCAAATTCTGGATTAATTCAACATTGCTGAATACGTCTTCGGGGGTGCCTTGCAGGACAATTTCGCCTTCATGCATGACCACGACTAAATTGGCATATTGTGCCATGACCTCTACTTCGTGTTCCGCCATGATCACAGTCATGTTGCGTTCACGATTTAACTGGTATGCTACCTGGAAAATTTCTTCCTTACCGATCGGATCAACATTCGAAGTTGGTTCATCCATCACGAGGATTTTTGGCTGCATCGCCAGTGCGGATGCAATCGACAGACGTTGCTGTTGACCGCCTGAAAGACCGAATGGTGAACGGTCAATCAATCCGGTCAAGCCAACAATTTCCAAAACCTCATCGATTGTCTTGACCATGTCAGGGTAGCTGTAACCCAGGCTTTCCATGCCCAGGGCGATTTCTTCTCCAACCGACATCTGGCTCAATTGAAATTCGGGGTTATCAAAAACCATACCGACAATTTTTGCCATCTCTCGGACGGGCGTTTCAAAGGTGTCGTTGCCGTCAACAATCACCTCACCTTGAAACTCCCCGATGATGCTATTCGGGATAACGCCATTAATGCATAATTGCAATGTTGTTTTTCCAGCCCCATTCAAGCCCAGGAGGGCTACATAATCACCTTCATGGATGGTCAGGTTGATATTCTTCAAAGCGGGCTGGTCTTCAGTGCTTCCATACCAAAAGGTTACATCTTTGAACTCAATAAGTGGTTTTGTTTCTGTCATCGTCACTCCAAAATTAGTGCTTACAGTATGGATGGTTTTAACCCCCTGGGGGTTAAAACCATCCAAAAACCGGTTGCCAGTCAACTGGCGTCAATAATCGTACGGGTTATTCTTCTTCTGGTTCATCAAATTTGCCGACCATCACGGCCACTCCGGCAACGATCACCAGGAAAGCCAGGACATACACCGCACCCAAAAGGATGGGGAATGGCTCGCTGCCCACAAATTCCAAATCGGAGATTTGTTGGGCTGCGCTTGGCATGAAAGCCATCAATAAGCCCAAACCGATGATTCCAGCAGCCAGACCTTCTTTTTTACCAACAGTTTTATTTTCCATCAGATATAACTCCTTTTAATGAATATGACTTGTCTGTTATCCGATTGCGAGGAAGACAAGGATAATCGCAACACCGATCAGGACACCGACCAGGGGCATGATGATCTTGTTGAGGCCTTCTGATTTCGGAAGCCTGGCATCACCGGTTAGATTCTCAGGTAACGCTTCAATGATCGCCAAACCGACATAACCAGAGATGATCTTGTCAGCCAGTGAAACAAGGATGTTTGAAGAGAAGACGGAGACGATCAGGTTCTGTCCCATTGCTAAAAAGGCAGCGGTCATCACATCGGCAAAGTGGCCGGTTGCACCACCAAAAATGAAAACATAAATGGGTGTGGCAAAAATGCTGCTCACAAAGGCAACCAGGACATTGACCAGGAAGAAGCTCCAGGCTTTGCGCATCCAACCCCACATATTGGCATAACCCCAAACCAGACCGCCGGCCACATTCACCACAGCAAAGGGCAGGCTGATGGGGCCCGTCAGGAATGAGGAAACAATATTGGTGATAGCGCCAACCAGCGCACCCCACCATGGACCCAGGATTACGGCAGCTACCATGGTGCCGATCATGTCCAGGAAGGTGGGCAGGCGCAGGATTGTGTTAATGTATCCACCGACAATATTCAACGCAGCTGCAACTGGAACAACTGCCACAACATAGGTCAGAGGAAGTCGTTTCCTCCGAGATTTAGATCGTGCTTGTGATACTGAAGACATTAGGATTACCTCCAAAAAATGATTAGTGAAATAAATATGAACGGGTTATGAAATAATGCGTATGTGTAATCTTTTTTTCTTTCACCTCCTTTTGCTTTTAGTGAGATTCAGGTGGTTTGAGAATTTATCTAACTTTATTCCCAATTTTATCAAAAATCGTGTAAAATAATGTTAATTATCCTGTAGACGTCTATAGTCGTCTATTATACAATAGATTCGGAAAATCGTGCAACTAAAATGAGGGAAAA
>SKPR01000083.1 GCA_007119455.1 Candidatus Brevefilum sp.
ATGATCTCATGATAATCACGGGTGACGGCATAAGCGGATATCCACCCCAAGCCGCCAGGGGGTTCTTCCAATTCCTGTTGTGGACGGTTATAGGGCATGGCCAGGCAGATCAGCCGCTGGCAACCCTCCAGAATCAACCGGGGGTCTTGCCGTTTCGCCAGCGTATCCTCCCTGCTGAGATATCCCATGCTGGCCTGATAGCCAGCCTTGACCCAGGCCAGATAATGGTCAATTTGGGGCACGGGCAGAGACGGTGCGATGCCAAAATGGTTAAAACCGAGGCGGTTTGCCTCGGTTTTGATATCTGACTTCAATTTGTTCAGATCCTGCATGGGTAAATGGATGCCTGCTATTCAGTGGGTGTGGATGTTACCTCGGGTGTGGGTGTTACACCGGGTGTGGATGTCACCTCAGGCGTGTTGGTCACCCCTGCGGTTGGTGTCGGCTGTCCGGGGGCCGCAGCGGACACATCAATGATGATATGGAAATCATAAAAAGCCACATTATTGGCATTAAATAGCTTCCAATTGCTGCGTTTGGTGCCCTCGGATTGCGGTGCAGTCAGGTTTACACTCACTGGAAGGCTTCTCTGCGGAGGGACGGACAACCACATAAAAACGGGGTCTGACGCACCCATTTGTTCACCAGATGCAAATTCAATGTAATAACCCGTTGTCCAGGTTGATGTACCCGTGTTCTCAAAAGTCCAGGTGACTGAAAAGACCTCACCGGGTCTTATTTGCGTGTTGTCAGGCGGTTCCTGGATAATCACCACGGCGGAGTCGGTTCCACCACCAGGCTGGTCAACAGCCCCGTTAGTGTCTGTGGGGGTTACATCCGGCGTGTTGGTCGGTACAGGGGTGGCAGTAAAAGTGGGTGACGGCAGGGGCGTCTCTGTGGCCGTGGGCATTGCCTCCATCGTCATGGTTGCCTGGGCATCTGCGGTTTGGGCAAAGCTGGTCCGTTGGGCATCAATATCAACCTCGGGTTCGCTTTGGGCGCAGGCATTCAGTGCGACTCCAGTAAAAAGCGCAATGATCACTAAGGCAATGATGAGCCGAATTCTTTTTTTCATATGACTTACAACCTCCAGAACAAGTTCAAAATTTCAGTTTGTTCACCCATCAATTGTAGGTGATCGATGAAAAATGTCAAGGTATTGGCATCAAGGCTCAATTCTTGGACCGAACCACAGCGCTTCATCGTTCACTGCACTACCATTAGCTTCAACCAGCAGGATGAATTGGACTTTTCTACCAGCCAGCCTGTTCAGGTCAACACTGACCCGACTAAATCGGCCATCCTGCACCTCATGCCAGGTCGCAAGGCTTTGTTCAGGGCCCCCATCGACACGATAATTCAGCTTGAATTTCACATCACAATCCGCCGAGCCATAACAGCCAATGATTGATTTAAAGGAAACACCACTGGTAATTATGATTTCAGGATAGGTACCCCTGATCCAACCGCCGTGTACCATCTGTGGATGAACCTGGAGTCCCGGCTCATCATCGACCACACCGTTTTCGAGGACAGGTTCGTCGATGACCCTGACCCAGCCATTACTATCCCCTGCTGTTCCCGGGCAGGGCAGTTCACCCGCCCCACTGCTCCAACTCACACCGCTGTCACAGAAATGTTTTGTGAAATCGTAGTAGGTGCCCTGCACCTCAATTTTGACCCAGAACGGCGCATCATTGGGGCCAATTCCGAAGATGATGCCACTGGCATTGCGCAGTTTGAAATCTCCTCGATGGGTGCCGGTTGTTATGGGAGATCGCATCTCCATGCTGATCTGGACGCTTTCACCTGGGGCAATATTTTCGCTCGTGAGGGGTTGAGAAGCCGGTCCGCCCATGGCATCGCCCTCGAAGAAGATCACATCATAATTGGAGTCCCAGATGCAATTGCCGTTGTTTTTGAGCGTCCAGGTCTTGGTGAAAGTCTCACCAGGCTTGAGTTTCGTGCCATCAAGGACAGTTTCTGTCACAAACGCAGCCTGATCACATTTTGTGGATGGTGTGGGCGTATCCTCTGGCAGGGGTGTTGCTGCAGGGTTTTCGTCTGTATCGCCAGGGTTGCGATCATCGACATCAGGGGTGGGGGTTGATGTTTCATTCTGAGTGGGTTCAACCGTCGCCTGTGAAATCAGCGTTTGCTGTGCCTGTATTGTTGCCGCCGCTGCCGTATTTAATTGATCAACCTGTGATAGGGTGGTTTCTTCACCCCGGTAATTGCATCCGGAAACCCATAGGCTGAGAAATACAATAAGGGCTATCCATCGGATTGATTTCTTCATGTCGTCTTCTCCTGGCAGCTTTTTCTGCCTTTCAGCCATTATATAATAAATCACCGGATAACAGAACAAAATCCGGGCTGATTTTTATTCAAGGTTTTCCAGTCAGTTCAGCCGGATATAACACTGATATGTACACAGGGGTGCAATATTTTGACCAGATCGGACAGACTGGCAATAATAAATAGTCCCCACAACCATCGGGGATGGGTGATTTATTGACCGTTTTCTAGCGATCTGTGCTTATTAAACGATTGCTCTTATTCGACGGGTTTACCTGTCATCGCCTTGAGATAAAGGCCTAATGAGAATTTCTTGCCGGTCAACAGAAGTTGTGCTCTGAACATGCTCGCCACAGCCCGAATCAGGATAAAGCTGGTGACAATCAGCAGTCCAATGGACAATAGAATTTGCCAGAGGGGCACGCTCACCGCCGCGATGCGCGTCATCATGGTGTTGGGTGCAGTCAGGGGGAACAGGCTTAGAATCACAGCCAAGGTTGAATTTGGCTGGTTGATGATGATACCGATCATAAACAAGGGGATCAACATCGGAAAGATGACGAGAAAGGTCGCCTGAGTTGCCTCTTTGACATTGGGCACCAGGGCGCCTACACCGGCCATCATCGATGCATAGACCAGGTATCCTGAAATGAAGAAGATAATGCCCCAGATCAGTACGATCGGTGCAGGCAACAGTGCAGGTGGAATGTCAAGGGTGCCACCGCCTAAACGCAGTATGAGATAGGCCGATCCAAGCCAGACTGCCATCTGCAGTAAGCCGACCAGACCCAGGCCGAGGATTTTCCCGGTTAACAGCTCGTTGGGCTTAATTGAGCTCATTAAAATCTCCATTACCCGGTTCTCTTTTTCTTTGGCGACGTTGTTCATCATCAGGCTGGCGGAGGATACGATCAGGACATAAAACAGCATCGTCATCCCGTAAGGGATGTAGAAGGCGGCCATATTGGTTGGGTCGACCTCGGGTTCCACATCAGGTGAGAGATCAACCCATTGGACATGCAGGGGTACTTCATAGGTTTCAAACCGGGATAAATCGGCACCGAGCAGGTTGTAACGCAAGGTGGTATTGATGACCCAGGTTTCATCCATAGCCGTTAGCGGGTTGAAGTCATCTCTGTAATAGGAGACCGAGCCTGTTTCCAGGTAATCTTGATGGATCACGAAAAAACCTCTGATCTGACCGGTCTGAACAGCATCCCGGGCCAGGGTCTCTGATTCAAAGGAGATCAGCCGGTCTTCTGCAATCCAGATTGGGATTTCCATGATGATGCCGGCCTGGTCAACATAGCCATCCTGTACATCCACATCTATATCAGGTGGAATGATGCCATTTAAATCAACATCAATTTCAGGTGTCTCAATCTCATCATCTGTGAAGAGCGAAATGCCGCCCAGGATCAGGGCTGGCACCAGGGGTACCAGGATTAGAACCAGTAAAAAAGAGCGCCGGGTGACGGTTTTGATAAATTCATTTTTAAGAACAATCCAGATTTTATTCATGCCTGCACACGCTTCCCAAATAATTCTTTAAGTGTTAATTTCTTGCCATAACGCAGCATGCCCATATGGAAAGCCCGCCCGGCAAACCAGATCGCAAAAACAGCAAAAGCCACCAGGAGGGCGATGCTGAGTGCCAGTTCGCCGGTGGGAATTGTGGTGAAGGCCATCCGCGTTAGTATCGTGATGGGGGTTGAAAACGGGAAAAAGGTCAAAATCCGGGCCAGTGTCCCGTTTGGATTTTGCATGATTGGCATGATGACATAAAAGGGTATGGTCACGAGGAGTGAGAAAAACCCCGATATTTGTTGGGCTTCCTGCATTTCGGTCATGGTGGAACCAATCGCAGCCATAAAGGCCGCAATCATCACAAATGAAGGGATCATCACCAGCACCATGATTAACGAATAATCTGCTGGCAGCGAAAAATCCTGTAAGAAAGGCCAGAATTGGCTGCCAATAAGCAGGGCGATCCAGCCAAAGATCAGCCAGATCACGAGCTGGGTCAATCCCACGCCGATATTGCCCACGATTTTGCCCGTCATCAACTGGTTGGGGGTGACGGATGTGATCACGATTTCCATTGTCCGGTTTTCTTTTTCTTCTACGATAGCCTGCAAGAGGTATCCACCGCTTGTCAGGACCACGATGATAAAAATGACACCAGCAATGAAGGGTAAAGACATGATCATCCAGTCGCCTTCAGCCATCTCGCGAGTGCGATCCAACGAACGGATGGTGATCATGCTGGTATCTTCAAGCCTTTCCTCAACGAGGGGATCCAGGTCCTCAAACAGTCCCAGATTTTGCCGAACGAACTGGTTGAATTGTGTCTGATAGCCAGTTCCGAGTTCTTCATAAAAAACCAGCTCAACTTCCAGAGATTCTGGATAGGTTTCAGGGATGATGTAATATGCCTGGATGGCTTCATCATCCAGAGCTGACTGGGCGGCATTCACATCCGGATAGCTGATGAAATCGATCTGGGGATCAAAGAGCGTTCCTTCTTCTTCTAAGGGTTGGGGGTCATCCAAAACGCCTGAGCGATCAACATACCCGACGGGGGTGGAGTCGTGCATAATGAGTGCAATTAAGACAGCCACCAGTGTCATCCCAAGGATCAAACCGGGTAAGCTGAGCAGGCTGAACAAGAACCTTTTCTCAAAAACGTGTCGTTTATATTCATACTTGATGATTTTCCATATTTTAAGCATGGTTATCCCCGTGCTGTTTTTTAACAACCTGGATAAATATCTGGTTCAGGGGCGGGACGGCGATTTCAAAGGATGATAGCTCGGCACCCTGATTGATCAGGTTCCTCAGCACCTGGCTGGGCTGTGCGACCTCATCAAGCGTCATCCGGTAGCGACCGTCCATTTCCACGATATTCTGGACGCCATCAATCTGTTCGGGCAGGCCATTGAGTGGTGTGACCAGGATGTCCCGGGAGGCAAATTTGCTCTGGATCTCTTTGAGGGTGCCGTATAAAACACGATGCCCGTGATCGATAAGCAAAATCC
>SKPR01000033.1 GCA_007119455.1 Candidatus Brevefilum sp.
GATTTGCCCGATCCGGATACGCCGGTGATGCACACAAATTTACCCAGGGGAATGTCAAGGCTCACATCTTTGAGGTTGTTTTCCCGGGCGCCCTTCAGCACCAGGTGGTTGCCGTTCCCGTTGCGGCGTTTATCCGGTACGGGTACGTACATCCGGCCGGAAAGGTAGGCGCCAGTCAGTGATTGGTCATGGTTGATAATTACCTCCGGCGGTCCTTCAGCCACGATCTCGCCGCCTTTTTCTCCGGCGCCTGGCCCCAGGTCCACAATCCAATCCGCCCGACGAATGGTCTCTTCATCATGCTCGACAACCATGACGGTGTTCCCCAAATCGCGCATCCCCTCCAGGGTGACCAGCAGGCGGTCATTATCCCGGGGATGCAGGCCGATTGAGGGTTCATCCAACACGTACAGGACACCCATCAGGCGCGAACCGATCTGGGTTGCCAGCCGGATGCGCTGGGCTTCTCCACCCGAGAGCGATCCGGCAGAACGCTGCAAGGTCAGGTAGTCCAACCCCACATTCACCAAAAAGCCCAGGCGCGCTTTGATCTCCTTCAGAATGCGTTCGGCAATCAGGCGTTCCCGTTGGGTGAAGGCTGAAGTTTCGTCAGAGAGCTGATTGACCCAATCCAGGCTGCGTCGAACCGGCCAGCTGGTAACTTCGATGATGTGCATACCGTCGATGGTTACCGCCAGGGCTTCTTTGCGGAGTCGAAATCCGCCGCAGGTCTGGCAGGGGCGATCGCTCATGAATTCAGAAATCTTGCCGCGAATATACTCGGAGTGTGTTTCCCGATAACGGCGTTCAAGGTTGGTGATCACACCCTCAAAGGATGCCCTGAAAGAACTCTTGCGACCGTTGCGGCCGGTGAATTCAACCGTGAGCTCCTTCCCCCCTGTCCCATAGAGGATCTTGTCGAGCTTCTCATCGGGGATCGTTTCGACCGGTGCTTCCAGATCAATCCCATAATGCTCGGCCACTGCCTCCAGCATCTGCCAGTAATAGCCGCCATCATCCTTGGGGCCATCCCAGGCTGTGTCGGCAATCGCGCCGTCGATCAACGATACAGAGCGATCCGGGATCAGCAGGTCTGGGTCAATCTCCTGCCGGCTGCCCAGTCCCTGACAGGTCGGGCAAGCGCCATGGGGCGTGTTGAACGAAAAGGTGCGCGGTTCGATTTCGGTGATGATGCTGCCGTGATCCGGGCAGGCCAGGTGTTCGGAGTATTGGATGTCGCGGGGTGGCTCATCTGAGACGATCTGCACCGTTACATAACCATCACCGAATTTGAGCGCTGTCTCAACCGAATCAGTCAGGCGCGATCGGGCTGCCCGGGCATCTTCTTCATTTTCGGGTTCTCGCAGGATCAGCCGATCCACGACCGCTTCAATGGTGTGTTTCTTATAACGGTCGAGGTTGAATTCCTCATCAAGGGTATGGGTGTCACCATCCACCCGCACCCGCACAAACCCCGCTTTGCGGATTTCGTCAAATACAGCCTGGTAAGTGCCCTTCCGTTCCCGTACCAGGGGTGAGAGGATCTGCAGCCGGCTGCCCTCGGGCAGTGTTTCGATTGCATCCACGATCTCCTGGGCAGATTGTTTCTGGACCACCCGCCCGCATACGGGGCAGTGGGGGATCCCCACCCGGGCATACAGCAGGCGTAAGTAGTCGTAAACCTCGGTCACCGTCCCGACGGTCGAACGCGGGTTGTGGGAGGTTGCTTTCTGGTCAATGGACACGGCCGGAGAAAGGCCTTCAATTGTTTCCACATTGGGTTTGTTCATTTGCCCCAGAAACTGGCGGGCATAAGCGGAAAGGGATTCGACATACCGGCGCTGCCCCTCAGCAAAGATGGTGTCAAAGGCCAGGGAGCTCTTCCCAGAGCCGGAAAGCCCCGTGATCACCACCAGCTTATCGCGGGGGATCTCAACGGTAATGTTTTTTAAATTATGTTCGCGTGCGCCAACCACGCGCAGGTTGTCTCGGGCCATCATCATAATATATTTACTCGTACAATCTAAAAACGTTCAATCAATCAGTCTATTGTAGCACATATGTTTCATAAATGTTTGCTTGTTAATAAGCGCAACCTGTAATTATACCCCCTGGAAAAAGCGCTTCATGTTTGTTGACCCGGCAGAGAAGGACAATCGCAAAATTGGAGAAATGGCACACCAAAAGCTGATGATCAAGCATTGGTCGCATCTCCAACCCTTCACCATGCACAGCAGTCCAGAAATGGGGGAAGGGGTTATTCAGAAGCAGAGAAGCCAGACTACTTAGTTTATGGAAGTGTCATGTCAATCAACTTCAGACTGGTATCACCCTCAGTCATAACCTGACCAATACACTCTGCGTAATACGCAACACTCGAGATTTGAACGGATACGATGGGCATTGTTCCATTAGGCGCAGCCGGGAAAAAAGCGGTTACATCAACATCCATATCAATGATAATTTTCTGTGTTTCAAAGGTGCCGGCCGGGGTGGTCACCGTCTCATAACCTTCGAAAAAATACCGGGCATGGTTGGTTGTGATCAAATGCACGCCCTCTCCGGACATGACCATCTCAACATAAGCTTCCCAGGTGTCACCGGGATTGATGTCATTGGGTAAAGCCACGCCATCAAACGCATATGTGACTTCATCGAAGGAGACGATTTCTCCCTCGATCTCTTGCCCTTCCAGGACGCTGGCAATAGCTTTACCGATATCGCCACCGGTCACACCCTCCTCTGTACAGAAAAAGTCCATATCCATGGTGAAGGCGGCATCAACAAAGGTGACCGTGAATCCGTCCATAGGTGGGTCGCCAGGATTTTGCACGCCGGTCTGGACAGGGCCGATCTGGCGTGTCTGGGTACGGTGGCCATCGATTTCATAGACAAGGGATAATCCCTCGATTGGTGGAAAATACGGGTTGGCACACAGGCTGGTCGTTAGAGCCTGCCGGCAGGCGGTTTGAAGATTGCTGGTTTCAGGGGTTTCTGCGATTGCTTCCGGTGTGGGCGTATCTTCCAGTTCCTGGAATAAATATTCTGACACGATGATGATGCTGGCTTCGGGGAGTTGATCCACGTCAACCTCAGCCAGGCGGCCAAGGTCCGCATGTTCTGGCATCTTCAGTAATTCGACATCCAGGACACCTTCTTGTAGATCCGGATTGGTTCGGATGATATTTTG
Source organism: Candidatus Brevefilum sp. (assembly GCA_007119455.1). Taxonomy (GTDB): domain Bacteria; phylum Chloroflexota; class Anaerolineae; order Anaerolineales; family Anaerolineaceae; genus Brevifilum. The sequence continues at coordinate 3,191 of SKPR01000033.1, forward strand.
AAATTCGGATTGTGTTTGGGTGAGGCTGAGTGGATGGTTGGTGGAAATAATGATATTTCGCTGCCCGTTTATCACAGCATCTCTTTCAACCTGCCAGTGCGGGTAATATTCGAAATAAAAATCTTCAATGCCATCAATGTCCATGTTGACCGAATAGAAACCCCAGCGGATGGTGTGAATTTTGTTAACGGCTTCAAATGAGCCAAAGGGGTGGATGCTGAAAAGGATTTCAAAGTTCTCGTCAGGCGGAAACATCATGTCGTCCCAACTCGTAATCTGTTGTTCCGTTCCTTGATCGACAATGATTTCATCAATCGTATCCGATCCGATCAGGTCGCTGGTGATACCGCACGCAAAAGAAGCCATCACAAGGAGGATGATGATCCAGATGGGGTGTTTCCGAAAAAAATGCTTTTTGGCTTTCATTATTCTGCCTCCTGAATTCTCTCAGTTGCTCGTCGACAGCTTGTTAGACCAGATTTATGATGGCGTAATTGTAAGCGGATTCATCTCGCTCCACGTGCTTCTAGAGCATTATTAATTGTATCAGTATCTGGGTTGCCATTTGGCATTTGACGTGGACGGGAGGGTTGGTTGATGGCTGCGATATTGACAACACGGATGGACATCAGATTTGGTTGTCTATAACCACTCTAACATGGGTGCCCTGGTTTGTCAAAAAATGTTGGGATTCGAACATTTGATGGAATTTCAGGAAGGAAATCAAAACGATGGGCTTCCAAATTGGTTATATAATACATAAGTTATCATACCTATCAGGAGAATTCTATGGAACCTAAAGAAAAGAAGCGCGCCCAAATCGGTTGGATCATGTACGATTGGGCCAACTCATCCTTTGTCACGACCATCACGGCTGCTGTTTTGCCGGTGTATTATGCCAGTGTGGCGGCCGTGGACCTGCCCGAGCATCTGCGGACGGCCTATTGGGCCTATACCTCTGCCATTGCCCTGCTGCTGGTAGCTTTGATGGGGCCCGTGATGGGCGCCATGGCCGATTTCAGGGGCGCTAAGAAACGCTTCCTGACGATCTTTGCCCTGACCGGAATCGCCGGCTCGGCCTTATTATTCTTCGTCACCGAAGGTGACTGGTTGATGGCTTCGCTCTTTTATATCCTGGGGAATGTCGGTTTTGCCGGGGCCAATGTCTTTTATGATTCATTACTCCCGCACGTAGCCGAAGAGGACGAGCGGGACAAGGTCTCAGCGGAGGGGTACGCTTACGGTTACCTGGGCGGTGGGATCTTACTGGCCATCAATCTGGCCATGATCCTGCTGGCGCCTGACGATGCGGGTACAGCCCTGATGAGCCGCCTCAGTTTTCTGACGGTGGCAGTCTGGTGGCTGGTCTTCACCATTCCCCTCTGGGTCTGGGTCAGGGAACCCGTCCGGCGGGTGCTCAAGGGTGAAGAGCACTTCAGCCCTGTCCAGGCCAGCTTCAGCCGGCTGGCGCATACTTTTGGCGAAATTCGCAAATATAAAGAGCTTTTTAAATTCATCATCGCCTTCTGGCTCTACAATAACGGCATTGGCACGATCATCGTCATGGCCACCATCTATGGCACCGAACTCCAGTTCAGCCAGATGACGACCATCGGTACCCTGTTGATGGTGCAATTTGTAGGGATCCCCTTCTCGCTATTATTTGGCAGGCTGGGGACCAAACTCGGCACCAAGAAGTCGATCCTCATCAGCCTGTGTGTGTATGCGGCTGTGGCAATCGGCGGTTATTTTATGTACCAGGAAATCCATTTCTGGATCCTGGGCTTTGGCGTGGCGATGGTTCAGGGTGGCAGCCAGGCGCTCTCCCGCTCGCTCTTCAGCCGGATGGTGCCCAAGAGTAAATCGGCGGAATTTTACAGCTTCTTCAGCGTCAGCGAGAAGGTGGCCGGCACCATTGGCCCGCTATTATTTGGTGTGGTCAGCACGATTATGGGCGGCAGCCGTCTTTCGATTGTTTCACTGATCGTCTTCTTCATCACGGGTGGTTACTTGCTGACCCGGGTGGATGAAACCGAAGGCATGCGCGTGGCGACTGAAGAAGAGAAC
>SKPR01000194.1 GCA_007119455.1 Candidatus Brevefilum sp.
CGTTGAATTTGACCTGAAGACCCTCCAACCCACCTATCATCTGGTGATCGGTCTGCCGGGGCGATCCAATGCCCTGGCCATCGCCGAGCGCCTGGGATTGCCCGATGCGATCATTGCCGCTGCGCGAGCTGAGATTGACCCCACAGACCTGCGCGCTGAGGACTTGCTCGATGAAATCCACCGTCAGCGGGATCTGGCCAGGGAAGCCAGGGAGGCGGCTGACTCTGCCCGGCGAGAGGCTGAATCTTTGCGAAATGAACTGGCTGACCGGTTGGATAAAATTGAAGATGAGCGCTTCGCCATGCATGAGGAAGCGCGCCAGGAGGCCCAGTCTCAGATTGAAGGGCTGCGTGTTGAGCTGGAAGCCTTACGGCGGCAACTGGCCAAAGCCCGTCAACCCCTTGATGCGGTGGAAGAGGTGGAGGAGGTTATTGCGCAGCTTGAGGAGGAAGTGGCGGAACCCATCATCCGTAAAGCGCCGCAAAAACCGGTGCGTAAGCCCCGCGGTCCCCTGCGTCTGGGTGAAAAAGTGCACCTGCGTTCGATTGACCAGGAGGGCGTGGTGACCGGCATCAGCGAGGAGGAGGTTGAAGTCCAGGTGGGGATGCTGCGGGTGAAGGCACGCTTATCGGATGTGGTCCGCAAGGCCGAACCAGATTTAGAGCCGGACAGGAAACCCGATAAAACGAAAAAGGGGACCATCACACTCCCCGATTCACACGCTTCACCCGGAATGGTACTGGATATCCGGGGCCAGCGGGTGGATGAAGGACTGGATGCCCTTGATCGTTACCTGGAGAAAGCTTATTTAGCCCGTTTGCCTTTTGTTCGCATTGTCCATGGTAAAGGCACCGGCCGGTTGCGAGATTCCGTCCGGGAAGTGCTGGGGCAAAACCCCTATGTTGATCGGTATGAAGGCGGCAGCCGGTCCGAAGGTGGCGAAGGCGTGACCGTGGCCCATTTACGGACAAATTAATCGATTAAAAAAAGAACCGGCAGTGCTGGTAATCTCCCTTTGCATTGCCGGTTCTCTTGCACCTGGACCCCTAACCCACGTGCCCCTGTGCGATGATAGTTCGGACTTGTTCAATATTAACACATGACCGTTACCAAAACGTGGACACGGTTGCGGGTCATGAGAGGCAATCCAGCCAGTAGCGGCGGGCATTGATGAAATCTTGCCGGAGGGGGTCAGATTGGGTGTGTTTTTCTAATATTTCCAGGATTCGTTCCAGGTCAGTCCGGAATATTTGCTTCTGTTTTGGATCTTGACGTTCTTCAGGAAACAGGCCATAGAGCTCAATACAGTTTAATAGCAGCCAGATCATATTATGAATGCAGGCTTCCTTGAATACGTCCATGAGAATCTCTGCTGCTTTATCATAATTTTGCCTGGATAAGGAAATCTGAGCTTCTCGATACAGACAGTATAAGTATTCGTAGCCAAGGCCTTTTGCCTGGGTGATCTCTGCCGTTTCTTTCAGTGTTTCTTCTGCAGCCGCAATATTATTTTCGTTTAAATCCAGGGTGGATTTCACCATCAGGATTTGAACCAGAAGATCACTCATGTTTTTTTGACGGGTGGCGTCGAGTGTTGTCTTGGCGATTTCTCTGGCTTCCTCTACCTGACCAGTCCAGCACAAAAGGCGCGCCAGGTGGACGTCGTTGGTGAGTCCGTGATGTGTATCATTCGAATACCCTGCCCGCACCTGGGCAACCCGGTAATGCTGCAGGGCGCGAGTGTCATTGCGTAGAACCATGAAAATATCTCCCAGCACGCTGTTTGCCGAGACGGTGAGGTAACGATGATGGAGGGCTTCACCGATTTCCAGTGCTCGGACAGCTTCCTGGTAGGCTTCATCAAAATGCCCATCCACAGCTCTGGCCCGGCTGATAAGAATCAGTAAAATTCCTTCAACAAAAGGGTTGTCAAGCTTTTGAGCGATTTCCAGGGCTTCTGAAGCATAGGCCACACAAGTCATATCTTCCTTAGCAAGATGGTGGGCAAATGCCAGCATATTTAGAGATCGTATACGGTCAAAAGGGTTGAGTTTATGGAAGTATTCTTGGTAGATTTCACGTGCGGTTTTAAGGGCTTTGTTTGCATCACCCTGGCCAAAATAAACCATGCCTTCCAAATGTCTGGCATTCAGAATAAAAGAACGCATCCTGGGAGTATTGGAATCTTGTTTTTCAATAAGCCCAAGCATTTTTTGGGATGTCTGGATGGCACCCTCATAGTCGAGCTTCCACCACTGGAGCGTACCTTTTCGTAGAAGGGCTTCCAGCAATATTTCGTGGTTGTCTGTTGGCGTAAAATTTTCAATGGCTTTTTCGATCAGTTCTAAACCCGGGTCATATTCCTCCCGCATAAAACAGGCATTGCCGAGAGCGATCTGAGAAATGCCTTGTAATGAGGGATCTTTTTCTCTGAAGCCAAGATAGTGGAGTTTGGTGCCCAATTCCTCCAGTAGATTAATCTGGTTGGATTGATAGGCAAAGGTGCACCATTGTTGGTAAAGTCGGAAGATGTCATCAGAATTAATGAATCCTTTTGGACTATTTTTTAACAGGTTTTCAGCCTTTTTATAAGCCAACAAGACATCTTCTCTGGCACCCAGGCTCCAGGCATGTTGGGCAGCTTCAAGATACCAGTTGAAAGCATGATTAATATCACCACCCGAAATGAAGTGATCAGCAATCACCGCAGACTGTGAGGCGGCCTGTGGGTTCTGAGAAAGATGTTCTGCGACCCGGCGATGAAGGATTTGTAAGGTGACAGGAGAGGCCTCATCCAGTACAACTTTACGCATGATCTCGTGGGCGAACTGGAGATTTACCCCATCAGGTCTGTTCTCATTGTCCGGAAGGAGAAATCGCGATTGAGTCAAAGGCTCAAGCGCTTGGGGTTTAGAACTCAGGTCCCATTCAAGTATGGATTGTAACAAATCCAATGAAAATTGGTTGCCAAGTACAGCACCCAACAGCAATATAAGCCTGGATTCTCGGTGGAGGCGGTTCAACCGGTTTCGCAGTAAAGCCTGCACACTTGTTGGTAAGGGTAAATTTAACGTGGTTTCATGCATTTCCATTGTTCTGGAAGTTTCGAGGATGCTGCGGACGATCTCCAATGCCAGAAAGGGGTTGCCCTGTGTTTCACGGTATAGTCGGTCAATGAAGCGGGTCGAAGGGGGTTCCTCCATCATTTGAGATACCAGTTCACCCAGTTCTCTGGGGTTCAAACCTGTAATTTGAATCGTCTGGACATGATGGGTCCGGTGAAAATAATCCATCATATCATCCAGCGTGTTATTGGGATCTTCCGGGCGGCTGGTGATGACCAGGAGCCCATAATCTTCGAAGAAGCCCTGGTTGACCAGGTAAGCAATGGCTTCCAACGTTTGCTTATCAACCCATTGTGCATCCTCCAAAATGAACAGAATCCGGCCGGTTCGCCTGGCAACGGTAACGAGCAACCGATAGATCGCCTCAAAGAGGTGCTGCTTACCCGATGGCAACTGAGAAACAGGGGTCTGAAGGCAATCTTCTCGTATTTCTGCCAGTTCCGGTAATAACAGGCAGAACTGGTTTGCCCATACGGAATCAATCCGGTGCCATATCTCCTCAGGCACATCACGCCGCAATGCGTTGATGATCGGGGCAAGGGGTAGAGCATGCGCCATCTCCTGGGCAAGCGCCAGGAACAGCGTTGGTTTGGGTGCCATCGTTTGGAACAGCTCCTGGACCAGACGGGACTTGCCGCTGCCCATAACGCCTTCAATTCTCACCATTCCCCCCTGGTAGTATGCCTGCTGTAATTGACTTAATTCTGCTTCTCGGCCAACCAGATTGAGGTTCAGGGTGAGTGGAACTGGCCATACCCGCCCATGCTGTGTGTTTTGGGAGTCAATCTGGAGTTTTGAATATTGGCAGCGTTCCAGCAAGGCCTCCGGGAGGGGCGCATTATATTTTCTGGCAAATTTATCTTCAAGATCATCACAATAACCAATGGCTTCCTGGTGTCGGCCCAGTCGAGTGAGGATATCGAGGACGGATAAATGGCTCGTCACATCAAATACGTCCGTCCGCCCCAGTCGTCTGTAAAGATTCAGGGCAGGTTCAAGTTGGCCTGAAGCCTGGAAATGATCCGCCAGACGTTTCATTAAAAATTTTCGGTGTTGGGTGGTTTTTCGCTCAAGCGTTTGGCGCCAGCTTTCAAGTTCAGGATAGGGTGTTAGATCATCTCCTTGAATAATTGAATTGCCATGCCAGAGAGCCAGGGCTTCCTTGATTTGTTTCACGATTTGTGCAGGTAAAATCTGGCCTTCCCGATAGGCCGACAGAATATTCTTTAAACTCTGAAATGAATCTTCGAAGCGTATAAGATCAACCCGGGTTTTATTTCGGTCAATCCAGACCTGGTCAAGGGCTGTCTGGAGAAGGTCGGAGTCTGGTAGTTCACGGCGTAAACGTGACAACGCGGTGCGCAGGGCTGCCCGAGGATCGACATCATCCGCTTCAGGCCAGAATAAATCAATCAGAGTGCTCCGGCTGACAGGGTGGTCTTTAACAACCAGATAATATAAGAGCGCTCGTTCCATCCGGCGCCTGATCTCTATCAGCTGGCCATCATACGTAATACTGACATTGCCAAGGAGTTGAATAGCGAGTTTTGGGTGAGTCATGAAGGTTTAATCATCATCTATGGCTGGTTGGTTCACGGGTTAATTATCCCATACATCTGGCTTCAGGATGAAAAAAGCCCACCTGATCCTGGTGAGCTCGTGCTTGATACCTGGTGCCGAAGGTGGGAATCGAACCCACATGCCCGAAGGCACACGAGTTTGAGTCGTGCGCGTCTGCCAGTTCCGCCACTTCGGCAAGTGTGAATGTATTTTAACCAATCGGAGGGTTTAGGTCAAGCAATTGAGGTCTATTGCTATATGGTATAAGCTTCCTGTCAGAGTTAAAAAAAGCATTTTCAGAGCATGAACTTTATCACCATGCAAGAGCAATTTTAGACCCATGCCTTAAATACCAAAACAACAATTATTTAATTCGATCTTTGTCATGAAGAATTTTCTATGACAAGACACTAACTTCTTGATAAGGGTTGATAATTAATACCCCTTCATCGCCATCAAGGACAAATGTGTTGTATTTATCAAGGGTCTGAGGAATTTTCCCCGTACCGACCACAACAGGAATGCCCATCGCTTTGGAAATAATTGCTGTATGAGATGTGCTGCC